>DWWQ01000057.1 GCA_019119615.1 Candidatus Alistipes stercoravium
ACAAGATCCACCTGCTGCGGATCCGCATTCCGGGGAACCAGTTGGGCGAGCCCGTTACGCGGCTTACCCTGAAATTCCCGGTTCCGGTTGCCGGAACGATGAGCCTCGATATCACGGATGCCGAAGCGACCCCGACGATCAACGGATCGAACCAGATCACGCTGCGCTTCGACCAGCCCAAAGATGTCGGAGATGTGGTGTATGCAGCCATTGCGCCGGTTGCCCTTGAAGAGAGCGACCTGATCGAGATTACCGCCACCGGAGAACTCTATGAATCGGAGACCCGGACCATGCCCGGAAAGGATTTTCAGGCCGGGCACATCACACCGATAGCCTACACGGTTCCCGGAGCCGGAGGTCCCGTCGGAACGATCATCCGCTTCTCGCTCAAGGATACGGGAGTAAACACCCTGGGAGAGGCTGTCGAGAAACTGTGGTTCGCAGCCGACGGAATCACGCTGGACGAGGGTTCGGAGGCAAAGCCCTTCACCGTAAACGACAAGGGTGAATACGAACTCGTCTTCCCGAACGATTCGGACATTCCGGCCCGCCTGCAGCAGGCGGGAGCGCTTACCGTATACTACGATTCGGAACACGCCACCGTATCGAAATCATGCACGCTCGGTACGCTCACGATTCCGGGTGTCAATCACATTACCCTGCCGAACGTTCCCTATCTTTTCGAGGAGGATTTCAGCGGAGCATCCAACCACGACTACAGCAATTCGACCGACGAGCTCTCCGGTATCGGGCTGCCCGGATGGGGTGCCAGCCGTTACGAGGTCCAGTCGGGACGTGCCGCCTGCTACATGTATGTAGGAACCAACACCTCCTCGATAGACAACCGCCGGGGACGTCTGGACACGCCGTTCCTTCCGCTCAAGGAGGGAGCCTCGGTCTCCATCAAGGTATCGTACAACATCGGAGCTCCCATTGTTTCGGGAACCCTGTCGTCCCAATGGAGCGTAACCTGCGAATTCGGCACACAGGTCGGCACCGAGGGCGCCATCTCGGGAGATACCGACATGACGCAGGTTGTCGAACGATTCACCCCGGCCGACGGCGGAGACTTCACCAATCCGCTGCCCCAGTCCAAAACGGATATTCTTCTGACGGGCGCCACCTCGGCAACCCGCCTTACATGGCGTGCCGCCGACTACCAGAAAGTGTCCGGAGGCTGGTTCAGTACGATCACGGCCAAATACTTCTACATCTATATCGACGACATCAAAGTATCCATCGCAAATCAATAAATCCACAATAATATGAAACACGGACTGATATACTCCATGGCCGCTGCAGCAGCCCTGCTCCTTGCAGGATGCAGCAAGAACACGGAGGAAGGCGTTGCCGGATACGGCCGCATCACGCTCGACTGCGAGACCGACATCGCGCTCGCAACCCGCGCCCAGACGGTTACGGTACCTGCCACAAGCGACATGAGCGTCTCCATCACCGGTGCCGACTACCAGAAAAGCTGGAGTTCAATGGCCAAATACGAAGCGGAAAGCCCGCTGCTCAAGGAGGGCGACTATACGGTCGTCATCGGCTACGGGCAGCCCAACCAGGAGGGCGTGGAGCGCCCCTACTACACGGGATCGGCCCCCGCAACGGTCGTAGCGCGCCAGACGGTTCCGGTTTCCGTTACCGTACGCATCGCCAACTCGCTCACGACGATCGAGGCCACGGAGCAGTTCCGCAAGTACTTTCCCAAAGCCGAATTCACGCTGGGGACGGCCTCGGGCAACAGCTTCCGTTTCGCCTCCGATGCCACGGGCAGCGGAATCCTGCCGCTCGGGGAGCTGGTCTACGTCAAGGTCGGCACCTCGCTGACCGTATCGGGGTCGGCTCACCGCCAGAGCCAGACCGGTGTCGATGAAGGGCCCGCCGTGGAGTTCCAGGAGCAGACCCTCCAAACCACCGAGGAGAAGACCTGCCACCGGTTCCGCTTCGACGCGCCGGATGCCGGCAGCGCCACGCTCGACATCCTGATCGACGACACGGTCGTGGAGACCATCGCGTTCCCGATCGAGCTCAATGATGAAGCCTGATATACCATCCATGCATAAAAAACAATACGCCATATGAAGATTCATACACGCATTCTCACGCTTCTGGTCTGTGTCGCGACGCTGCTCGCAACGGGATGCAAGAAAGAGGTCCCGGGATACAAGGGATCTGGAAACGAAACCGGAAATTCCGAATACGGATATCTGGAAACGTCGTCGCTCATCATGCAGGTCATCGCAGACAGCGACATGGAGGCCTATCCGGACAGCTCCCGCGTAACGGCGACCCGGGCGGATATCGACACCGAGCAGTTTCTGGTCCGGATTGTCGGAGCCGACGACACCGAGCAGTTCAGCGGCACCTTCGCCGAACTGAAGGCACTCTCCCGGCTGGAACTCTTTGCGGGAGTCTACGAAGTCGAGGTACGCTCGGAGGACCGTGCGGCCGACACGCCCGCAGCCTTCGAGGATCCCTATTACAGCGGTTCGAAGAGCGTTACGGTCCGCAAGGGCGAGACCTCGCAGATCGGCGAGGTGATCTGTACGCTGGCCAACATCAAGGTTACGGTGATGATCTCGGCGGACCTCGCGGAAGATCTTACCGACGACACGCAGACCATCGTCTCGCTCGACATGCAGAGCCTCGTCTTCGCCAAGGGAGAGGACCGCGCGGGCTACTTCACCCCCACGGCCGACAAGAACACCCTCAAGGTGCAGCTCAAGGGAGCCTTTGCCGACACGCAGGAGCCCGTGCAGTTCAGCAAGGAGATCCAGAACGTCAGCGCCGGACAGTGGCGCAAGCTCACGCTGGTGATCGCCCACAGCGACGAGGGAGGCATCTCGTTCGACATTATCGTCGAGAGCTTCGTGCAGGACGACGAGATCACGATCAACGGCACGCAGGGGCTCTGGGAGCCGATCTACACGGAAAAGCCCCTCATCGAGGCCCCGAGTATCGAGTGGACCGGCCACGACCTCTCGCAGCCCTTCCAGCTCAAGGCATCGATGTTCGACGGATACAACTGTACGGAGTCCTTCCAGTTCCAGGTCAAGGCTCCGGGCAATATCGCAGCCTATGAGGTGGAGATCACCTCGACGAATGCGGCCTACACGCAGTGGCTCACCACATCGCAGGTTCCCGTACCGTTCGACCTGTGCCAGATCGACGCGGCACATGCCGCAGCCGCCACGCTCCGCGACTTCGGATTCCCCCTGAGCGACGCCGTGAAGGGTCAGAGCGAACTGACGTTCGACCTGGCCGGCGCCATGACCCCCATCTACAAGGTCTACGGCGACGGAACCTACACCTTCCGCATGACCGTAACCGACGCGGAGGGCCAGAGCACCGAGGCGACGCTGACGATCAAGGTGGACCGCAACAACGAAAGCGGCGGCGGAACGACCCCTTCAACCCTCGGCATTGAATGGATCGACTACGACATCAGCCAGGAATACACGCTGACGGCCGACATGCAGATCAACATTCTCTGCACGGCACCGGCCGGCATCCGCTCGCTGACGGTTTCGATCATCTCCGAAACGCTCGACGTTACCGAAGCCGGTCTTCCCGCATCGTTCGACCTGGCCAACATCTCGGATCCGGAACTGATCGGGATTCTCGGTGAGGGCGGCTTCGAGTTCCCGATCAACGACAAGGTCAAGAACCAGACCGAGGTGCCGTTCAGCATCACGCCGTTCGTCAGCCTGCTGATGAACTTCGAGGGACTCCACAAGTTCCAGCTTGAGATGACCGACAACAACGGCCAGACCGTAACCGAAACCGTTCAACTCCGCGTAATCCTGTAACACGCCATGAAAAGGAAGATCATATATGCCCTTCTGCTGCTGGCGGCCGGAGCCGCCGCACCCTCCTGTTCGACCGATGAAACGACGGCAGACGGAGGTACGGGCTACCTGACAATGAATATCTCAACGACACGGGCCGGCGAAGGTTCCGGCGATGCGTCGGAATACGACCCGCTGGAGCACCTTGTCGTCAGAATCTACAACGCGGAAGGAGGGCTTCTCCGCAAATACACCTCCCGGGACCTCATCCCGGACGCGCTGGAGCTGCTCGCCGGCAAATACCGTGTGAACGTCGAGGCCGGAGAGGCCGTTGCAGCCTCCTTTACGCAGCGTTATTACACGGGGGAGGAGTCATTCGACGTAACGGCCGGAGGCACTACGCCCGTCGAGGTACGCTGCACGATCCAGAATACGGTGGCCGAAGTTACCTTCGATCCGACCGTCGAAGCGAACTTCGGAGAGAATTTCCATGTCTGGGTGGCCGCAGGAACCGAGGTGGATGAGTCGGCCGCCGAGAGCGGAAAGCTCGCCGCATTGAAATACACGGCCGACGGCACGGGATACTTCACCCTTCCCGAAGGCACCGACCACCTTGCCTGGCGCTTTACGGGCACCCATTCCACGCACGGCAATATCGTCAAGGAGGGGTCTGTCGCAGCCAAGGCCGGCACTAAATACCTCTTCCAGTTCAGCTATTCGAAGGCCGTCCCGGGAGAGATCGACTGCACGGTCATGTCCATCAAGATCGAAGATCCCGACGAATTCGACGACACGATCGTCTTTACCCCCGATCCGCAACTCGAGGGTGTCGGATTCGACGTTGCCATGCCCCAGAACTACATCCCGGGCAAGAGCGGTGGGATCAGCTACAAAATCACCACGACCTACCCGATACAGGTTGCCCGTTTCTCGGTCGGCGGACAGAGCGTGAACCTGCTTCAGGGTGAAACCCCCGCAACCGGCGTTACGGTTGTGAAGGAGGAGGAGAAGGCTCTGACGGTAACGCTCTCCGACGAATACATCGCCGCATTCGGCGGCGGCGAGCAGACGCTCTCGTTCCATGTCGAGGACAACAACAGCGGCACGCTGGATGCCACGCCGAAGTTGCGGATCCATGGTCTGGTCGCTGTCAAGACGAGCGATTACGATCTGTGGAGCAACTCCGTTACGCTCCGGGCCCTTGTTGTCGATCCCGAAGTCGGCAGCGTACGCTTCGGGCTGCGTGAAAAGGACGGCAGCTGGAACGAAATAGAGGGCACCCCCTCCGGAAACAACTACTACACGGCCACCTTCGCCCCCGAATGGAGCGATGCGACCGATCCGGACCGCCCGGCAGACGGCGGCTCCTACCCGGCCATCTACCAGCAGACGGAGGGCACGGGTATCTTTGCCGCCCATGAATACGAATACCGCGCCGACCTGGGAGGCACGCAGCAGAGCGGCAGCTTCACCACTGCCGCCGGGGATGCGATCTACAACGCGGGCATGGAGTACTGGTCCACCTATACGGTAAAGGGCGGAAGCCTGACCAGCGCCGAAGTCCCCTATCCGAATGAAGCGGCCTCGAAGACCTTCTGGACCAGCGGCAACAACAAGCAGACCAATGCTCTCTGCACGGGCCAGGCCATCGCGGGCAACAACGGCTCGCAGTGTGCCGCCCTGCAGCCCAAGGCGACCATGGGAGTCTTTGCCGCCGGCAACCTCTTCACGGGAACCTTCGAATGCGGCAGCGGTTTCTCCACCACGGGATATGCCCGTTTCGGTGTCCAGTACAGCTACTCGGCACGTCCCCGGGCCCTGCGCGTCCATGTCAATGCCACGGTAACGCAGGTAACCAACGCCAAGGGTCCCCTGACGACCGACGACATCGACCCGGCTCGCGTCTATGTCTGCATCACGAACTGGACGGACCGCCACTCCGTAGAATCGGGACTTCAGTACAACGAATCGACCTTCTGGGATCCCGCCAAGGCTTCGAGCCTGGCCGAGGGCGCCATTATCGGCTACGGATCGAAGACCTTCACCGAATCGACCGACGGCTGGGTAACGCTGACACTGCCGATCTACTGGTACGACAAGACCGCGGCACCCGCAGCCGGCAGATATTCGCTGGTCATCTCCTGCTCGACGAGCGCCTACGGAGACTACACCACCGGAAGTACGAACAACCGGCTCTATGTCGAGGACTTCGAGTGGGTATACTGATAACCGGGAACGACGCATGAGACATCGACTTCTCGCCACCCTGCTGTTTGCCTCGCTGTGCCTCGACGGCATGGCGCAGGCAAACACCGCCGTGCCCGTCGCGGAGACGGGCCGGCCGGCAGCCTCCGGCAATCTCCCGGCCGCGGGAGCCGATACGGCCGCCGTACGCAAGCCGCTGACGATCAATCAGCGGCGCGAACGGCGCGGCCTGACCGACACGCATACGCTTTTTGTGCCGAAGGGCCAGTGGATCTTCGGAGGTACGGCCTCCTACTCGACCCACACGAACAATTCGTACCAGTTTTTCATCGTCGAGGGGATCAACTCCGAGGGCTACAACTTCAAGGTCAGCCCGATGATCGCCTATTCGTTCCGCGACAACATGGCACTCGGCGCCCGCTTCATCTACGGCCGCACGTTGCTGCGCATGGACAAGGCCGACCTGAAACTGGGCGACGAGGAGACCGGGACCGAGATCCATGTGAACGATTTTTACGAACTGGTCCACAGCTATACGGCCGCGGTGCTCTGGAGGCAGTACATTCCGCTCGGGCGCAACAAGCGCTTTGCGCTCTTCAACGAGCTGTCGCTCTCGGCGGGCGGTTCCCAGGGCCGCTTTGCCAACGACGTTCCGGTGAAGGGAACCTATGAAACGGGCTTCAACCTCGCCCTGGGCGTATCTCCCGGAATCATCGCCTTCGCAACGAACAACATGGCCGTGGAGATCAATGTCGGCGTGATGGGTATCACCTACAACAGCACCAAACAGGTCCACAATCAGGTAACCGAAGGACGGCGTACGTCGAGTATGATGAACTTCAAGGTCAATATCTTTTCGATCGGGCTCGGAGTGGCCTTCTACCTCTAAAACCGCAAGCAGATGAAACGTATCCTCTTTACGACGATCCTCTTCACAGGCATGACGCTCGCGGCATCGGCCGGAATCCCGGCCGCGGAGGCCCCTGAAAACGTATATCCCGCCCCGGAGCAGGCAATATCGGACGCGGATTCGACCGGCCGTTCCGAACGGGCCCGCAAGCGGAAGGAGCTCCGCACGGACCTGGAACGGCAACGCAAAGATGCCGACGTGAAAGAGCGCTTCCTGCCGACGCGCAAACGGATCGACCGCGAAATCGACAAGATCAAGTTCGCCTACAAAGGTGAGGTGATGATGGGACTCACGGCTTCGTACGGGACCCTGTCGAGCGACGACACGGACTTCATGGTCATCATCGACAACATCAACGCCTCGGGAACCATCGCCACCGTCAAGCCCTTCTTCGGCTACTTCTACCGCGACAACAAATGCTTCGGCATGCGTTTCGGATATACGCACCTCGACGGCAAGCTCGACAACATGAACATCGACCTGGGGGCGAACAACGACATCAACCTGGATATCCCCTACCTCAACACCTCGAGCGACAGCTACTCGTTCGGCATCTTCCACCGCTCCTACGCGGGACTCGATCCCAGGGGGCGTTTCGGACTCTTCGCCGAATTCGAGTTGTCCGCATCGACGGGCCATACGATGTTCTCCTACGAGTCGGGAGATACCATAAAAAAAGTCTTCAGCGACAATACGCAGCTCAAACTGGCGTTTAATCCGGGAGCGGCGGTCTACATCTTCCCGAACGTCTGCGCGACCCTGTCGTTCGGACTGGGAGGCATCCAGTACACCTCCGTAACCCAGAAGGACGCCGACGGGAACGAGATCGGAACGCGAAAGGCTTCGAAGATGAAGTTCAAGCTCAACATCGCCGCCATCAACATCGGCATGACGATCCACCTCTGGGACAAGAAAAAGGAATAACCATGAAACACCTGCTCAAGCTGTTCATCGCACTTGCCGCACTCGGGAATATCGGATGCATCGAAAACGATATCCCCTACCCCGTCGTGAAGCTGGCGATCACGGACCTCTCCGGCGAGGGCTTCACGGTCAAGGAGATCGATCCCACGCAACAGACCGTAACCCTCACGCTCGACGAGACGACGGACATCCGCAACGTCCGCATCACACAGGTCGCCTACACCGAAGGGGCAAAGCCGTCCACCGACCTGACGGCCTCGAGCCACGACATGCGGGTCCCGATCCAGCTGACACTCTCGCTCTACCAGGATTACGCCTGGACGATCGTTGCCGAGCAGCAGATCAACCGGACATTCACCGTCGCCGGGCAGATCGGCGCATCGGTCATCGATGCCGGAAACCGTACCGCCACGGCCTATGTCGGCAAGGACGCCGACCGTTCAGCGGTTACCGTTACGGCCCTGCGCCTCGAACCCGAAATTTACGAAAACGAGGTCAATACGACCACCTACTCGCCGACACTCGAGCAACTTTCGGGTAGCAGTTTCGAGACGGTGCGCGTCGTCGATGTTACCTGCCACGGACGGACCGAGAAATGGCTGCTCTATGTGCTGCCTACCGACCGCTCCGTTGCATTGGAAGCCGCCGATGCCTGGTCGCGCGTCATCTGGCTCTACGGGTCGGGCGTCGAGGGCCAGAAGATGGGATTCCGCTACCGCCTCGCCGGCGGCGAATGGCAGGAGGTCGCCGACGTTACGGTCGATGGAGGCAGCTTCTCGGCACGCCTGGCCGCAGAACCCGAAACGACCTACGAGGTCCTCGCCTACTGCGGCGACGAGCAGACCGACCCCACAAGCGTTACGACCGATCCCGAGCAGGCGCTCGAAAACGGCGGATTCGAGAACTGGTGTACCCTGGACGGCATCGTCTACCCCTATGCTGACGGGGCAACGCCCTACTGGGGCACCGGAAACAAGGGCTCGAAGATCGCCAATGCGACACTTACCGACAAGGGCGATCCGCGTCCCGGATCGTCCGGGAAATACTCGGCCGACCTGAAGTCTCAGTTCGCCAATATCTTCGGCATCGGCAAGTTTGCCGCCGGCAACCTCTTCACGGGCGAATATGTCATGAACGCCGGGACGAACGGGATCATCACCTTCGGCCGTCCCTTCACGCTGCGGCCCACGAAACTGCGCATCTGGGTACGCTACAACCGGGGCGTTATCGACCGGGTGAAGAGCTCTCCGGCAGGCACGGAGATCAAGGTGGGCGACAATGATAACGGACATGTCTATATCGCCCTGGGCACCTGGAGTGCCGAGGAGTACGGCAAGGACAGCACGGGCGAACAGAGAGGTTCGTCCGACTCGCCGATCTGCATCGACACGCGCGACGTCTCGACCTTCTTCAAATCCGACGGCAAGGATGTCGTCGGATACGGAGAGTATGTCTTCAAGGAGAGCGTCGAGGAGTGGACCCAGATCACCATACCGATCGAATACCGCACGACGGGCACGCGCCCGACGCACCTGATGATCGTCTGCTCGGCCTCGCGCTGGGGCGACTACTTCACCGGGAGCACGAAGAGCGAGATGTGGCTCGACGACTTCGAACTGCTCTACGACTGACCGGGCGAGGGATAAAAGCGACAGCCTTCGGAAAACCGGGAAAAAGGGCAGCAGGCCAATTGCGGGGAAGAGACTGGCGCTACTACACCTATTAAAAACGGGAACGGCAGCAGGATTCTGCTGCCGTTCCCGTTTCAGAGGACACCTTAAAAATTGTACCCGGCCGATATATAGAATGATCCGTTTCGAAGTTTCTGGTCGCCCTTCGTGTAATTTTTAGGCATGTTGATGAAACTCAAGTCATATCCGATTCCGAAATAAACGCGGCTTATCAATGCGCCCAGCGCGATTTTCAATCCCACATCCCCGCGTTTCAGGCCTCCGTTCGAACCGAACAGATCGGCACTCTGAGTCTGTCCCATGTAGGTCTGTTTGATCGTTCCCGAAACTCCGAAGGAGAAAAACGGTCCAAACGCAGGCTGGATGGCCCATTTGTCATTGAGCTGGAAGCGATAGGCGAACATCGCCGGAACTTCCACATAGATCAGATTCAGCGTGTTCGAAGTTCCGGACTGGGAGAGTTTTCCGCCCTTGAACTGCAGTTCCAGTCCCGGCTCGAAAAAGAACGGCGTATCGGACAGGAGCTGCAGACGGTACATGCCGCCCATGTGGAATCCCACTTTGGAGTTGTAATTGGTCATGCTGGCAATGTTCACACCGGCCCGCACGCCGAAACCGTTATCCTGGGCATGGACATTGAGCCCGAGAATAACCATAACGATAAACAAGTAAATCCGTTTCATGATTTGAACAATTAAGGGGTGAATAATCTGTTGTTTCGAAAGATGAAAAACCGAAGGCCCGTGCAAGGCGGTTTTACTGTGCGTTGTACCTGTGCTGGATCACACCGCCTTTCCAAATAAGCGTGAATTTCTTTCCGTTCGTGAGGCTGATCTCTCCGGCAAGTTCGTACCGTTCGCCCAGATGGCCCCGCTTTATTTCGACCGTACAGGACTTTATATCCCCGTTATCGGAGAAATACCGCTCGACCCATTTGTCATTCTCCCACAAATAGAAAGAAATACCCACAATGCGCAGGTGCCTGTCCTTTTCGCTTCCGTCCCAGGTGTAGGTGCCGGAGACAAGCAGGTCGTAGCACATTTTCATGTTCTCTCCTCTCTCCAGTTTCGCCACCTCCTCATTCAGGCAGCAGCAATCCATGTTAAGAACCCATCCGCTTCCCAATTCACCGGTTCCGTTGATATAAAAATTGTCGGGATTGATCCCTTTCTCAAAAAGGACCAGGTCATGGACACTGAATTCGGCAACCGATGGATCGATGGAGCCTACCCTCATGGCGCAGCCATTCGTAATTTCTATGGTCTCCCTGGATGAAGGCGAAACATCGTCATTGTCCTTGCTGCAGGAAGAGATCATTACTGCCCATGCCGTCAGCATCACGAGAAGGGAATAGTATTTCCCGTTCATTCTGTTTTTCATAATCAAGTCGTATTAGAAATTAGTATCTGTCTTTTCAGTCCTATCGCAGCAGCTGCATCTCCTGGTATTCGGTAATCGATCCGATGTTGGGGTTGAAGAAGTAGCTGTCCGAAGAGAGGATTGTGCCGGCATCCGGCGTACTCCATACCTGTGTGCCGCTGCCGATGGGCACATCCACCACCGTGCCGTCGCTGCTCATATAGGGATTGACACCCCGGATGGCCTCGCTGCGGAGGGCGGCCACGCGGTCCTGCATGGCACTGGTGCTCTCGTACATGGACATCTGAATGTCGCTGATTTCGTCGGCCGTCTGCCGGATCTGCTCGCTGAGGCGCGCAGCCTGCTGCTGGTTGCGGAGAATACCGACCCGGACATTTTGCTGAATCCGGCTGATGGCGGACTGCTGCATGGAGACATAGGTCTGCACATACCGGTCGTTCATCATCAGCGAAGCCTTCATGAGCTCCGCCTCCTGAGCGGCCTGGTCCAGCCCCTTCTGGTCAAAGGCGGTATAGGTGGTAAGTCCAATCACTTCCCACATGCGGCGGTCGATGGTGCGCATGGTGCCTTCCGGCATCCGGACATCGAGGATAAAGAAACAGGCGTTCAGGGCGTGAAGCAGCTTCTGGCCGTTCTTGAGCGTGACGGAGCAGAGTACGATGGCGGCATCGGAGCGGGCGGACAGGATCTGTGCGAAACTGCTGCCCATGACGGATTGTGCCAGGCCCTGGCGAAACTGATTGAGGCGTATCTGCGCGAACTGGTCGGCACGCCGGCGGAACGCCTCGGGCACCTTGTCGTAGGGCGCCGTCTCCACGACCTCGACAGCCCGGGCATCGGGGAACTGCGACCCGGCCACATAACGCAGATACTCTTCGGCACCGGTAAAGGGCCGCTTCATGCTGCGCAGCAGCGGATGGCGCTGTCCGGTGGGCACACCGTCATTCTCGTCATAATAGGGACGGCACAGTTCCGTGTAGAAGCCCAACTGGCGGGCGCCGTCGCTGCCCTTGATCTGGAAGCTGATGCTGCCGTTGCTCTGCCGGAACTCCTCGATATCCATCTTTCCCACCAGCTGCCAGCCGGGCAGGCAGTTGATGGTGAGCGCCTCGGCGTTCTGCAGATAAGGATCGTGCAGGGTAACGGAGCGCTCCTCGTCATAGACGGTGGCCGTAGGCCTGCGTTTCTGCATGGTCCCGGAGGCGGACTCGTCGGAAGAGATGTCCCCGCGGCTTGTCATTCCGCATCCGGCGAAAAGACAGGCAGCCAATACAAGCGTCGTATACATGTTTCCTTTCATTTGTTTCCCCCTTTCCCTTTAGTCAGACTTCGGTTAATTGGCCGTTCTCCGCTCGCACGCCCCGGCGCCTCTTCCGGGGGTCTGCAGGATGCCCCCGAATCAGCCTGCGGGGAGGACCGTGGCTTCGGGAATGGCCGAAATTCTCGGTTCCGCTGTTTTAAAGGTATAGTACAAGTTTTTAATTTACAATAGGTTGAACATCCTACTTACACGAACGCCCCCGTCGTTTACACGAACAGGGGAATGACATACACGAACAGATGTTTTTTTAGCAAGGACCTGCAGGAGATTGGAATTGTCGGCGGGAAAGGATATATTTGTAAACAAAGTCTTTGCAATACAGGTCCTGCATGAATTCGAAGCGCCATATTCTGTTTTGTATGCTCGCCGTGCTGGCCGTCCTGCCGCCGGACGAAGCCACGGCCGCCGCAGAGCCCGTCGCCGTTACTTCGGAATACGCCCACCGCCACTACACTACGCAGGACGGTCTGCCGCAGATGCTCACCGAGTACATCTGGCAGGACGCAAAGGGTTACATCTGGATCGGCACATTGAGCGGCTTCGTGCGCTATGACGGATTTGAATTCATCCCTTATTTAAAAGGGAAACAGGAAAATATCCTCTCCTTCTGCCCGGGGTCGGACGGCAGCCTGTGGGCTCTCGGCTTCAAACGCAGGCATGTGGTGGACCGGGAGGGAGCAATGCGGACGCTGCCGCTGAACGAACGCGGCCTGCAACTGAACAACCTCAACGCCTACTCGCTGCCCCCGGGACTGGTCCTGCTCGAAAACGAGCAGGAACGCGGGCGTGAAATCTGCCGCCTGACCGCCGAAGGGGCGGAAACCGTGCTGAAGGCATCCGAGCTGGACAGCATGGACATCTGCCGCAGGGTCTATCTGGACAGTGTTTCGCAGACATTCTACATTCCCACCGCCCGCCACGTCTGCCGGATAAAGGCTGACGGCACCGTCCTGACACCCATCCGGGTGGCTGAACCCTACTCGCTTCTCCGAGACGGAACGCGGCTCTACCTCTTTGCGGCCGACGGCATCCATGAGGTGGTCGGCGATCACGCGCGTCCGGTGGCCGCCTGCCGCTTCCTTGCACCCGACTACGGCGTGGCCGCCTGCGCCGACCGCAAGGGAAACATCTTCATACACGATGCCCACAACCTGTACCGCCTCTCGAAGGACGGCAGCGTCCGGCATATCGTGGACGGCATCAACCTCATCCGCCAGATGTGCATCGACCGCGAGGGGAACCTTTGGCTGGCCACCTACCAGGGTGTCTACAACTACTTCCAGCTGAACTTCGTGAACCACCGTCTGAGCGACCACAACGACATCCTGCGCGCCATCGACGAAGACGCACAGGGACGCCTGCTGGCAGGGACCCTGAACGGGCGCCTTCTGCGCGGGCAGAAAGCCGCCGGACTGCGCCCCATCCCCTATCCTCACGAGGAGGAAAACTACTTCCTGCCCCGCACGGCCCGCATCGGCGGCACTACCTATCTGCTGGGCATGGGCGACGTGCTGGCCTGCGACAGCGGCGGACGCCGCTGGCTGGGACTGCCACAGCGCAACTACCAGTTCCTGGGCAGCCACGCCGACAGCCTGCTCGTAGCCACCCGTCAGGCCCTCTACATCACCGACGCACGCGGACGCATTCACCGGAGCTACGAAGGCCTGCGCGGCGTTTTCTGCGCCTGCCCCGACGGAGCGGGCAACCTCTATGCGGGCACCGCCTACGGAGTGGTGCGCCTGCGCGGCGAAGAGCGCCGGGAGATCGTCCTGCCGGACAGCAGCATCTCCTGCACGGCCATGACCGTCAATCCCTATGGCGAAATTCTCTTTGCTTCGGGCGAAAACCTCTACACCGTGCGCGACGACTCCGCCGTGCTGGTGCAAAGTTACGGCAACCCGATCCGCTCGGTCCGCCAGACCAGCGACAACTTCCTGATCGTGGCCGTTACCGACGGGCTCTACATCACCGACAACCGCCTGCTGCAGACCATGTTCTTCAACCAGTACAACGGGTTTACCGGCATCGAACCCCAGGCTGCCCACATTGCCGAAACCAGCGACGGCACCATCTGGATTCCCTGCGTGGACCAGACCGTCTCCTTCCATCCGCACGAGCTGGTCTACCAGTACACCACACCCAGACTGGAGCTACTCTCCGCACAGGCATCAACCGACAACGTCCACTGGCAGTCCGTCCCGGCCGATTCCGACGGATGCATCCGTCTGAAACACAGGCTGCGCAACCTGCGCTTCTCCTACATCGCCATCTCCCATTCCGCCACCGGGAACATGCGCTACCGCTATCGACTGGAAGGGTTCCAGGGAGAGTGGTCGCAGCCGCAGACCGGACGTGAGGTGCAGTTCAACAACCTGCCGCCCGGACACTACCGGTTGGAAGTATCGGCCCTGCTGGGCAATATCTCGTCGGACACCATCGGGGTGGACATCCTTCTGCTGCCCGCCTTCTGGCAGCACGGGTGGTTTTGGCTGGCGGTTGCCCTGGGGTTGAGCAGCGGCATCTGGACTTTGGCCTACACCTACTACAAGCGGCGCAACCGCCAGAAGATGGACGAACTGCAACGCGAAATCAAGCTGAACAACCTGCTGGTGAAATCCATCCGTCTGAAATCCATTCCCCACTTCAATGCCAACGTGTTGGCCGGCATCGAATACTTCATCCAGACCCATTCCGTTACCAAGGCCAACCATTACCTGTCGATGTACTCGCGCTTCACCAACTCCACCCTGCTGGACGTGGACAAGCCCTCACGCTCCATCGGCGACGAGATCCAGTACATCCGGCTCTACCTCTCGCTGGAACAGTTGCGTTACGGTGAAAGCCTCTCCTACCGCATCCATGTGGCGACGGACGTGGACCCCGGCACCCAGGTGCCGAACATGATCCTGCACACCTACTGCGAAAATGCCATCAAGCACGGGCTGCGCAGCAAACCGGGGAACGGACATATAGATATCGAGGTTACCACCCGATTGGAGGGCATCAACATTGCCGTTACCGACGACGGCGTGGGGCGCGAAGCTGCCGCCGCCTTCTCCTCTTCCTCCACCAAGCAGGGGCTCAACATCATGGAACAGCAGATTGAACTGTACAACCAACGCAACGACAAGCATATCGTGCAGACCGTAACCGACCTCAGGACCCCGGAGGGCCGGGCTTGCGGCACGCGCTTCGAGTTGTACGTTCCCAGCCACTATAATTATTTCTGACCCAACCCGCCGACCATGAAGAACTACCGCGCCATCATCGTCGAAGACGAGCGGCTGCCCCGCCTCTCGCTCCTCCAGAAACTGGAGACCTACCACCCCGACATCGAGGTGGTAGCCTGCTGTGAATCCTACGAAACCGCCCTCACCGCCATCCTGCGCCACCGGCCGGATATCCTCTTCCTCGACATCCAGCTGCAGGGGCACACCACCATGGAGCTGCTGCGCGAGCTGAAGGAGGCCATCCCTCTGCCGCACATCATCTTCACCACCGCATACAACAACTCGGAGTACCTGCTGCAGGCCATCCGCTTCGCCGCCGCCGACTACCTGCTGAAACCTGTGGACGTGTCGGACCTGGCAAAGGCCATTCACCGCATTGAGGAGCGCGGTGCAACCACACCAACCGCATCTCCGCAATTTCAGGCAGAGTCGGGAAAGGTCCCCTTCCGCACCCTCAACGGCACGCTCTATGCGGGCAAGGACGAGGTGATCTATGTGCGTGCCTGCGGCAACTATTCCAGCATGATGCTGGCCGAGGGTGAGGAGATCGTGTTGGAAAGGCTCGGTGTCATCGAAAGCAAACTGGGGGACAGACACTTTATCCGTGCCGGGCGCAACCTTCTGCTCAACCGCGACCTGATATATAAAATCAACCACAAGCACAAGTGTTGCACGCTGCGCACTCCCGGCGGGCAGGAGTATGACGTGGAGCTGTCGGCCGGCGGGCTGGATGCGGTGGAAAAGCGGTGATTGGCAGCCGACCGGTTCCTGCGGGCTTTCGGTATTGTTCCCCTGTATGGCATACGGCTGGGTAAGAGATGAACTATCCGAGCCCTTTCAGCTGATTTTCCTCCCCGATTCGGTGGCAGGAAGATGGCAAAAGTCAAAAAAGATGCCCCGGAGATCTCGGTCTCCGGGGCACATGTATTAGGCGGTTAATCGGTGTCTATCGTTATTCCGGGTAGATCATCCGGATAGTGGCTCCACCGTCGATGGTCAGGGTCTGCCCGTTAAGAAAATCGTTCGCCGTGTCGCACAGGAAGAGGCAGGCGCGGACAATATCGTCGGGGGTTCCGACCCGGCCCGAGGGGTGGAACCGGTGATCTTCGGGACGCAACGGCTCCTCTTCGCGCACATGGATCCATCCCGGTGCAATGGCATTGACCGTGATGTGGAGCGGGGCCAGGGAGACGGCCAGCGAGTGGGTCAGCGAGTAGATACCGCCCTTCGAGGCGGAGTAGGCCTCGGTTCCGGCCTCACTCTGCAGGTAGCGGGTCGAGCAGAGGTTGATGATACGGCCATAGCTGCGATTACCGTTCTGCTGGCGGTGGAGTGCCAACTGGCGGGAGGTAATGAAGGCCGGCCGCAGGTTGGTGGCGATCACATGGTCGAACTCCTCGATCGAGAGTTCGGTGAGGGGCTTGAAGCCGCTGATTCCGACGTTGTTCACCAGAATATCAATATCACCCAACATCTCGAAGATCTCCTGCATGCACCTTTCGAGACTGACGGCATCGGTAACATCCAACTGACAGAAACGGGCGCCGGTTTCGGCGGCGGTTTGGGCGCCGAGGGCGGGATTGAGGTCGCAGAAGACCACTTGGTCGCCTTGTCGGGCAAATGCCTCGACGATTCCCTTTCCGATTCCGTGGGCACCGCCCGTAACGAATACGCGTCTTTTCATGGTTTTCGGATTTTTCCGCAAAGATAGCGTAAGTAGGTCGCCGGGACAAAACTCTGTCGTCGATTTTTCGGTTAACGAGCCGGAAAGGTAGTGTTTCAAAAAGTGTGTCTTGGAGGAGGAGCCTTCAGATTCTTCAGATATGCAAATATAGTGATTCTTGGTTTCAGATCCACACGCCGCGGCGTGTGGATCTTATTGTTGTGTTATAGTCTTCACTCGGGGAATAATTCCCGATCCAGGTCGATTCGCGGTACCGGCCTCAGGTAGGACTTCTTATCCATAGCCGTTTTGCCCATCAGCAGCAGAACCGACTCCTCGTTGGGCACAGCTCCCCGCATGCGTGGAACCCGTCGAAAATCTTTCTGCAGACGCTCGATCCAGTTCGTCGTGTAGATCATCGACTGAATCCTTGCCTCGTAGTTCAGATAGGTGAAGTAGGCCTTGTAAGTCGGATCCTCCGCCCGTCGTCGAAAACTGCGATAATCCTGACCCCATTTCTCACAAAGTGTCTGCCATTGTTCCCAGGCTCTCTCCACCGTATAGCTGCGATCCCCCGTACGGAAGACC
>DWWQ01000058.1 GCA_019119615.1 Candidatus Alistipes stercoravium
GAACTTGGGCATGTTCTTCGAGGTGTATTCGAAGATGTCGGCGATGATGCGCATCGAGAACTCGGGCGGATAAATATAGGTATTACGCACCATGAACTCCTTGAGAATGTCGTTCTGGATCGTACCCGATAGCTGGTCGAGCGTGCAGCCCTGCTCCAGACCCGTAACGATGTAGAAGGCCAGGACGGGCAGCACGGCGCCGTTCATGGTCATCGATACCGACATGCGGTCGAGGGGAATGCCGTTGAAGAGCACCTTCATGTCCTCGACCGAGCAGATCGACACACCGGCCTTGCCGACGTCGCCCACCACGCGCGGGTGATCGGCGTCGTAGCCGCGGTGCGTGGCCAGGTCGAAGGCCACCGAAAGACCCTTCTGACCGGCTGCGAGGTTGCGGCGGTAGAAGGCGTTGGACTCCTCGGCGGTCGAGAATCCGGCGTACTGGCGGATCGTCCACGGACGCATCACATACATCGTCGAGTAGGGACCGCGGAGGAACGGGGCGATACCTGCGGCATAGTTCAGGTGCTCCATGCCCTCGAGATCTTCGGCCGTATAGGCGCCCTTGACGGGAATGCGCTCGGCCGTGAGCCACGGTTCAACCTCGCCGCAGCCCTTCGTGGCGCAGCAGCTCTTCTGCTGGCCCGCTTCGTATTTCAGTTCAGAAAATTTTGCTCTCATGATCAGATTCCCATCTCTTTAAGGTAAAACTTCAGGGTCTCGAGGACATTCGACTTCACGTTGATGAAGTTCTTGATGCCCTGTGCCTCGAGTTCGGGCGTGCAGGCGGGAGCTCCGGCAACGACGAGGATGGCCTTGCCGCCGAGCAGCTCCTTGACCTTGGGCGCCACCTCTGCGTAGTCGTCATCCGAGGCGCAGACTACGACGATCTCGGCCTTCGACTCGAGAGCGGCCTTTACGCCCTCCTCGAGGGACTTGAAGAAGGTGTTGTCGATGACGCGGATGCCGGCGCAGGCGAAGAAGTTGCACGAGAACTGGGCGCGTGCACGGGCCATGGCGAGGCTTCCGCAGGTGAGCATGAAGGCCTTGGGCTCCTTGCCCGAACGGTCCACATGCAGACGCATCTCCTCGAAGGCCATGGCGCCGCGGTAGGGCACCAGGACGTTGCCTTCGGCCTTCCGGCGCTCGACAACGGCCTCGGTGATCTCCTTCGGAGCGACTTCCGTGAAGTTGGGGTACTGGTTGGCGCCGAGCAGCGTCTGACGGCGCGTGGCGATGTTCTTGTCCTTGGCGGCGGCCGAAGCCTCGATGCGCTCCTTGATCACGCCGGCCTTGTAGGCCTCCGTATAGCCGCCCTTCTCCTCGATTTCGAGGAAGAGCTTCCAGGCCTCGGCGGCGATCGACTGCGTCAGGTTCTCGATATAGTAGGAACCGCCGGCGGGATCGACCACCTGGTCGAAGTGCGACTCGTGCTTGAGCAGCAGCTCGACGTTGCGGGCGATGCGCTTCGAGAACTCGGTCGGCGTCTCGAACGAGCGGTCGAACGGCGTTACCTCCATCGAGTAGACGCCGCCGATGGCGGCCGACATGGCCTCGGTCGTGCCGCGCAGCATGTTTACATAGGGGTCGTAGACCGTCTGGTTCCACTTCGAGGTCGTGGCGTGGATCATCATCTTGCCGGCGCAGTTCTTCTCGGGGTTGTAGGCCTTGACGATGTTGGCCCAGAGCATGCGGGCGGCGCGCAGCTTGGCGATCTCCATGAAGTAGTTGGAGGTTACCGAGAACGAGAAGCGCAGCTTGCGGGCTGCCTCGTCCACCGTCAGACCGGCGTCGGTCAGGCGGGCGATGTAGTCGTTACCTGCCGAGAGGGCGAAGGCCAGCTCCTCGACGATGGTTGAGCCGGCGTTCGAGAAGATATCGGCCGAGACGGTTACGATGCGGATGTGCTTGTAGGCGGCCGTCTTCTTGATAAGCGCGGCGATGCGGGCGAAGCACTTTTCGCCGTTGGGCGAGCAGAAGTCTCCCTTGGTCGAGAGACCCTTTACGAGCGGGTCGATGGCGAAGGCCACGTCGGCTTCGGCGATCGTTCCCTCCTTTTCGAGTTTGGCGATCACGAGCTCGGCCACGTCGCCCATGCCCTTGCCGCTGAATACCAGCGAAATGGCGGGTACGCAGATCTCACGGAGCAGCTCGTCGAGGTCGGCGGCCGTGAAGCCCTCCTTCGCGATCTCGAATCCGAGCGAATCGACGCCCGCGTTGAGCAGTTTCAGGGCCTCGGCGTTGGCCTCCTTGGGGCAATTGACCTCGACGGTCTGATGCACGCGCCAGCGGTTGTGGGCACGCGTACCGCGAACGTAGGGGAACTCGCCTGCCTGCGAGCCCAGGAATTGGATGCCTTCGAGGTTCTCGGCACGGTAGTAGGGGCGGACGTTGAATCCTTCGCCCGTACGCCACACCAATTTACGCTCGTAGTCAGCACCTTTCAGATCTACTGCGATCACCTCCTCCCACTTCTCGGTCGGGACCGGCGGGAATTCGGTGAACAGCTTTTCACGTTTGGTATTTGCCATAACTATTTAGAGATTAGTATAAGTGTAGTCGAGTCTGATTTCAAATGGCATGTAAAGGTACAAAATAATTCAGGAATAGTAACAAGAAATTGTTAATAAAATAACAGCTTTTTTATATAGGTGCCTTTTCCTTCGGGAGCGCACCGCCGGCGGACGGCTGCGCCGGCGTTTTGATCCGGTAGATAAAACGAACAGAAATGGATGATTTTGCCTCAAAAACGGCAAAATGCGAAAAATGGAGATTTTCGGAATTTTCCCGAATTTTTCGGCGATTTTCCCGAAAACGGGTGCTGTAAAACAGGAAACGGCGCGAAAAATGGGGTGATTTTCCGGAAAACAGTGAAAATTTTGAACGAATGTTGAAAAAATAACGATTTTGTAAAAACAATGAAAAAGGAAAAGAATTACATTTGCGGCGGATAAAGAAACCTGCTTTTAAAATCATACCGATGTCATTATTGCGATTCAAGATGGTCGATGCGGCGATCAACCACACGGCCGTAGAAGTGAAGGCTCCCGAAGGGCGTCCCTCGGACTATTTCGGAGAGAAGGTTTTCGGTCGTGAGGCCATGCGCAAGTATCTGGACAAGAAGACCTATGCGGCGCTGCTCGATACGATGGAGCACCGTACGCCGCTGACGCGCGAGGTGGCCGACAGCATTGCCGCCGGCATGCGGCAGTGGGCGCTGGAGCACGGTGCCGACCACTACACCCACTGGTTCCAGCCCCTGACGGGCGGTACGGCTGAGAAGCACGATGCCTTTGCCGATCCGGACGGCTGCGGCGGTGTTTTGGAGGAGTTCTCGGGCAAGCTGCTCGTGCAGCAGGAGTCGGACGCCTCGTCGTTCCCCAACGGCGGTATCCGCAACACGTTCGAGGCCCGCGGCTATTCGGCCTGGGATCCGGCGTCGCCCGCCTTCATCGTCGATACGACGCTCTGTATTCCGACCGTCTTCATCTCCTATACGGGTGAGGCGCTCGACTACAAGGTGCCGCTGCTCCGTTCGCTCTCGGCTGTGGACAAGGCCGCCACGGAGGTGTGCCACTACTTCGACAAGAACGTGCAGAAAGTCTTCGCCTACCTGGGCTGGGAGCAGGAATATTTCCTCGTGGACGAAAGCCTGTGGGCCGTGCGTCCCGACCTGATGCTTACGGGACGCACGTTGATGGGCCACGAGTCGGCCAAGAACCAGCAGCTCGAGGATCACTATTTCGGCGCCATCCCGACGCGGGTGATGGCCTTCATGAAGGACCTCGAGTATGAGTGCCTGAAGCTGGGTATCCCCGTGAAGACGCGCCACAACGAGGTGGCACCCAATCAGTTCGAGCTGGCTCCGGTTTACGAGGAGGCCAACCTGGCCAACGACCACAACCAGCTGCTGATGACCATCATGGACAAGATTGCCCGGCGGCACCAGTTCCGGGTGCTGCTGCACGAAAAGCCTTTCAAGGGCATCAACGGCTCGGGCAAGCACAACAACTGGTCGCTCGGCACGGATACGGGCGTAAATCTTTTCGGCACGGGCAAGAACGCTTCGGAAAACCTGCAGTTCATCACCTTCCTGGTGAATGCCATCTCGGCCGTTTATAAGTACAACGGGCTGCTCAAGGCCTCGATCATGAGTGCCACGAACGCCCACCGTCTGGGGGCCAACGAGGCGCCCCCGGCCATCATCTCGGCCTTCCTCGGATCGCAGGTCTCGGCCGTGCTGGACAAGCTGGCCGCCTCGAAGGATGACGATGCCATCCGTTTCGACGCCAAGGGAATCTTCCGCATGAGCGGCATCTCGCACATCCCGACGCTGCTGCTTGATAATACGGACCGCAACCGTACGTCGCCCTTTGCCTTTACGGGCAACCGCTTCGAGTTCCGTGCCGTGGGTTCTTCGGACAACTGCGCCGAGGCGATGATCGTGCTCAATACGGCGATGGCCCACGAACTGACGGAGTTCCGCAAGGCGGTGGATGCCAAGATCGAGGCGGGCGCCAAGAAGGAGAAGGCCATCTACGAGGTGCTCAAGCGGATGATCCACGACTGCCGGGCGATCCGTTTCGACGGCAACGGCTATTCGGACGAATGGAAAGCCGAGGCGAAACGCCGCGGGCTGGATTGCGAGACCTCGACGCCGCTGATCTTCGACCGCTATCTCGACAAGGCCTCGATCCGCATGTTCGGGGAGATGGGCGTCCTCTCGGAGGTTGAGCTGCAGGCCCGTACGGAGGTGAAGTGGGAGACCTACACGAAGAAGATCCAGATCGAAGGCCGCGTGCTGGGCGACCTGGCGATGAACCATATCGTGCCGATCGCCTCGCGTTACGAGGCGCTGCTGCTCGACAAGGTCTACAAGATGTCGCAGATCACGGGGCTGAACGCTTCGGCCGACATTGCCCTGATCAAGAAGATCCAGGACCACACTGCCGCGATCCAAAAGCTCACGGGCGAGATGATCGAGGCGCGCAAGGTGGCCAACCGGATCGAGGACCAGCGCGAGAAGGCGATCGCCTACCACGATACGGTGTCGGTATGCTTCGACGACATCCGCTACCATATCGACAAGCTCGAGGAGATCGTGGACGATCAGATCTGGCCGCTGCCGAAGTACCGCGAGCTGCTCTTCCTGCGATAGGGAGCCGGTATTCCGGTGTTTGAAAATTGCGGGGCGGGGGACTTTCCGAAAGTCTCCGCCCTGTTTTTTATATATGGGAGGAGTATTCGCCGGCGGTTTGGCGGATCCGGAGTTTTCCGTATCTTTGCCGCCGTGCCGTGCGGACCTGCGACTGTCCGCGGGTGCGCTGAACGAAGATGGATCCGATAGAACGCGAGAAACGGGTGGTCGGTCGGATGATCGGGCTCTACTGCCGGGTGCACCACGGCGGCGCAAAACCGCTGTGTCCGTCGTGCGCACAGCTGCACGCATACGCCTGCCGGCGTCTCGATATGTGCCGCTTCGGGGCGGACAAGCCGCCCTGCGAGGTGTGCCCGGTGCATTGCTATGCCCGGGACTACCGGGCGCGGATCCGCGAGGTGATGCGCTATGCCGGGCCGCGCATGCTCTTCGTGCATCCGCTGGAGACCCTGCGGCATCTGTGGCGTCGGCTGCGCAGCCGACGCGGTGTTGCGCCGACCCGGAAATAGCGCGGCGGCTTCCGCGCGGGAGAAAAGAAAAACCGGAAACCACGTCGTCGTGATTTCCGGTTTCGTATTTCGTGCGAAGTCGCAGCCTGACTACTCCTCCTCGCGGTACATGTGCTCTACATAGATCGCATGCTGCATGGCCTCACGCTTTGCCACCGAGGGCTTCGTGAAGTACTGGCGGCGGCGAAGCTCCTTCAGAACACCCGTACGCTCGTATTTACGTTTGAATTTCTTCAGGGCGCGTTCGATGTTCTCGCCCTCCTTTACCGGCATGATAATCATAGTCGTATCTGTTTTTTTGTTGTTTTTGAATTCGGTTTGTTCCTGTTCTCTGCCGGGCGTCCACCTTCCGGTGTCCCTCCCAAATCTTGTGTGAAAGTCGGTGTCGGTTATTCCGCCGAGGACCCGAACTCGAGATAGGGCGCCAGACGCGCGGCCTCCTCACGGGTCAGTATGTGATCATCTATCAACTCTTCAGCGGTACTCCAACCTCCTTTCAGCTGTCTTGTTTTCAAAAGTTTCCGAAGGATCTGCGGCGCGATGTAGGGATGGCGTCCCAGGATTTTCGGGTCTGCAAAGTTAATATCAATTTTCCGAATTTTGCAACTGTCGCAGGAAATTTGTTTCAAAATTTTTTCGTAGTTGCTCTCCGTGATGCCCGGAATCTCTGCGAGTTGCTCCACGCGGCAGAATCCGCCGAGGCGTTCGCGGTACTCCAGGATGCGCATGACGGTCTTCTCGCCGATACCCACCACGGAACGCAGTGCCGCCGAGTCGGCCGTGTTCAGCTCCACGGGATGCCCGGCCGACGGCTTGTGCGGCCGTTCGGGAAAGATGAGGTAGGGTGCAAGCGCGTCGGCAATGGAATCGCTGATGACGTAGCAGGCGCGGAACTCCTCCATATCGTAGATACCGCTCAAGTCGCGCCAGCGGATGAACGACTCGGCCTGCCGTTTCGACAGCGCGCCGATGGCCTGCAGATAGCGGGCGCTTACCGTATCGACCCGGAACGGCTCGGGTGCGAGCGGCTCGGCTACGAGGCGTGTCGTGCGGTAGCTGCGGGGTGCGATGGCGTATTTGCGGCCGATGTGTATCCAGGGTGCCAGCACGCGGTAGAGCGAGTCGCCGATGCCGTAGCAGAGCGTGAGGTCCTCGGGAATGCGGAAGATCTTGCCTGCGGCGCGGTATTTCAGCAGGCTGACGGCCTCGTATTTCGAGAGCCCGAGGCTGCGCAGCTCCTCGAAGTCGGCCGTATTGGGGTCGAACGGATGCAGCGAGATGCTGTCCGAACGTTGCTCCATGCGTTGTTCGACCTCGCGGACTGCCTCGGGGTCTGCCTTGGGCCGCAACAGCACGAGGGCTGCGACAAGCAGTCCCGCCAGTGGCAGGAAGATGGCCACGGCGCGGATTTCACGTTCCGTGAAGAGCCTTGCCATAGTCGGATACTATTTCCCCAGCTGCTCGAGGGCCTTCTTGACCGAGCCCCACTTGAGCAGCAGCTCGCGGGCCTGCTCCTCGCCGATGCCGGCCGCCTCGGCAATCATGCGCGTGCCGCGTCCGACGAGCTTGTTGTTCGTGATCTGCATGTTCACCATGCGGTTGCCTTCGACTCTCCCGAGTTTGATCATTACCGACGTGGAGATCATGTTGAGCATCAGTTTCTGGGCCGTGCCGGCCTTCATGCGCGTCGAGCCGGTAACGAATTCGGGGCCGACGACCGCTTCGAGGGCGTATTCCGCCTCGCGGGCTACGGCCGACGAGGGGTTGCAGGTGATGGCACCGGTCAGCAGCCCCTGTTTGCGGGCTTCGCGCAGGCCTCCGACGACATAGGGCGTCGTGCCCGATGCGGCGATGCCGATGAGCGTGTCCTTTGCGGTGGGGTGGAAGGGCGCCAGGTCGCGCCACGCGCCTTCGAGGTCGTCCTCGGCACGCTCCACGGCCTTGCGCAGGGCGCCGTCGCCGCCGGCAATCAGGCCGATGACCAGATCGAACGGCACGCCGTAGGTCGGAGGCAGCTCCGAGGCGTCCGTTACGCCGAGGCGTCCGCTCGTGCCGGCGCCGATGTAGAACATGCGCCCTCCCTGCTTCATACGCTCGACGATGCGCCCGACGAGCTGCTCCATGACGGGAATGACCTTGGCGACAGCCGCGGGTACGAGGCTGTCTTCGTGATTGATGCCTGTGAGGATGTCGTGGATCGACATCTCCTGCAGGTTGTCGTATGCCGATGACTGTTCGGTTACTCTATTTTCCATGGTGGTATTTCAAAAGTCCCTCTGCGGGTGATTCGATGATGTCTTGTACTTCGTATCCGGCCTTGCGGAGCGCTTCGCGCAACGGCGCCTCGAAATGGGCGGCGATGCCGCCGACGAACGAGACGGGCAGCCCTTTGGGGTAGCGGCTCAGGTTGCGCTCGGCAAAGTCTCCGAACGAGCGGTTCACCATCTCCCGTACCTCCGGCGTGTCGATGTGCGAGAGGATGAAGGGTGCGAACGAGGCCAGGAAGCGGTTGGCGAAGGGTTCGTTGTAGACGCGGCGGACGATCTCCTCGTAGGTGAGTCCCGTCGTCGCGAGAAACTCTTCGCGCAGGGGAATGTGCTCCTTGAAGATGCCGTTCACGAGGTTGCGGCCCAGTACGGCGCCCGAGCCTTCGTCGCCGAGGATGTAGCCCAGGGCCGAGACGTTGTGCAGCACCTCGCCGCCGCGGCAGTGGCACGAGTTGGCGCCGGTGCCGAGGATGCAGGCGATGCCCTCTTCGCGGCCGAACAGGGCGCGGGCCGCGCCGAGCAGGTCGGATTGTACGGAGATCTCCGGAGCGTGGAAACGCGCCTCGAGCTCGCGGCGGAGCTTCTCATTGGCCGCGGGAAAGGCCGGGCTGCAGCCGGCGCTATAGATGTATACGGCCTCCACGGGCCCGCATTCGGGTACTGCGGAGAGGGTCTCCCGGATCTGCTCGGGGGTGTGTTGGATGGCATTGATGCCGCGGGTCCGTACCGAGGTGGTCTTCTCGCCGTCGTGAAGAAGCCAGGTGCATTTGGTCGATCCGCTGTCTGCTATGATAATCATGAGCCCAAAGGTAGCCATTATTTCCCGAATGTGAAAAAAATGCACAAACTAAATTTTTTCGTTCTAAAACTATAAAAAATAGTTGCATGTCCGGATTTTTTATTTACCTTTGCGGTAGACAGGTCCGGGAATGTTGTGTCAAGGAATCTGTCGGAAGTAAAAAAATTGATGTTGCCGGGTTTCGGCGACAGACGATGCGGAATAATATAATATGGAAAAGCTGACACGACGTGAAGAGGAGCTGATGCGCTGCTTCTGGGAGCGGGGACCGCTCTTCGTGCGGGAACTGGTGGCGATGGCCCCCGATCCCAAGCCTCATTTCAATACGATTTCGACCATGGTGCGGGCCCTTGAGACCAAGGGCTATGTAGGGCACACCGCCTACGGGAGCACCTATCAATATTATCCCCTGGTGAGCGAGGAGGCATTCTCTCGCTCGACGCTCGGCAGCGTCATCAGCCGCTATTTCGAGAACTCCTATATGGGGGCCGTTTCGGCATTGGTCGAGGAGGAGAAGATCTCGGTCGAGGAGCTGCGCGAACTGATTGCCCGCATCGAAACGAAAAACGCAAAGTAGCCATGCAAACCTTTCTGCCCTATCTGCTGAAAGCGGCCGCCTGTCTGGCGGTCTTCTGGACCTTCTTCCGGGTCATGTTGAGCCGCACGACCCTCTACCGGTTCAACCGGCTGGTGCTGCTCGCCGGAACGGCCCTTGCCATGCTGCTGCCGCTCTGCGTCATCACCCGTTATCGCGAGATACCGGTAATGCCCGAACTGCCGCAGGTCGTCTCCGCGGCACCGGCGCCGGAGGTCTCGGCGCCCGCGTTTTCGTGGCAGACGGTTGCAGCCGTGCTTTTCGGTGCGGGAGCGGTCGCCACGGGATTGCATACACTCTGGTCGCTGGGCTGCGTGGCCCGGCTGGTCGGCCGCGGACGCCGTGAGCGGCTGACGGACGGTGTCGTGCTGGTGCGTACCTCGCGGGCCGTGTCGCCCTTCAGCTGGGGACGCTATATCGTGCTTCCGGAGCGGTTGGAGGCTGCCGACGAGACGTCGATCCTGCTGCATGAACGGGCCCACCTGCGTTTGGGCCATACGTTCGACCTGCTGTGGATGGATGCGGTATGCCTGCTGCAGTGGTTCAACCCGGCCGTGTGGCTGCTGCGGCGCGAACTGCGCGAGGTGCACGAATATGAGGCCGATGCGGCCGTGCTGGCGGCCGGTGCGGATGCACGCGCCTATCAGATGCTATTGATAAAAGAAGCTGCCGGCGGGAGGTGGTACTCAGTCGCCAACAGCTTCAATCACAGTAAACTTAAAAACCGTATTACCATGATGTTGCGTAAAAGATCTTCGCGGTGGGCCGGAGCCCGTGCGCTTCTGCTCCTGCCGCTTGTGGGCGTGGCCCTCGGGGCCTTTGCCGAGACCCGTTATGTCATTTCCGATGACAAAGATAAGAAAGAAAACGTTACGGTCCGCATCGAACGGTCGAAACGTTCGACCGCGGAAGCCCGGGACAAACTGCAGTTTTGGGCCGACACGGTCTGCGTCGAGGGGTCGAAACTTTTGATCTCGGGAGCACAGGACGATCCGCTGGTTCTGGTCAATGGGAAGCCGGTCTCCTCGCTCGACGAGGTGCCGGTGGATCAGGTCAAGTCGATAACCGTCATCAAGGACTCCGTCGCAGCGGTGAAGTATGGCCCGAAAGCCGTCCATGGCGTGGTGCTCATTGATTTGGGTCAGGATCCGGAGGAGTTTGCTCAAAGTATGGCCAGGCTGGGCATTCAGGCCGGCGATGCGGGCCTGATGGCTGCCGTGGCGGCGCTGAAGGCTACCCGCGATCAGATTCCGGAGGAGGAGTATGCCGAAGCGATGGAAAAGATTCGTGCGGCCCGTGCCGAAATGAAGACTTCGATGGAGCGCGGCGAATGGCTGCGGCTGCGGGATTCGAGTTACTTCGACAGTGCCGAATGGAAGGAGGCGCAGAAGAAGCTCGAAGCGGTCGGGGATTATTTCGACAGCGACGAGTGGAAGGAGGCGCAGAAAAAACTGGAAGCAGTCGGGGAGTATTTCGACAGTGAGGAGTGGCAGGAGGCCCAGCGCAAGATGGAGACTCTGGACAAGTTCTCCGACCAGCTCTCGGGCCGGATAGATGCTGCAGTCGTTCCCTCGTCGGGCTCGCATATCATTATCGGGAACGCTTCGGTCGGTAAGGATACCTTTGCCGGAATGAAGATCTATATCGACGGCGAGGAGGCCTCGTCGGAGGAGGTCGATCGGCTCGAACCCGAAAAGATCCGCAGCGTGGAGGTGTGCACGGGCAAGAAGGCCGTGCGCCGCTACGGGGAACAGGCCGCTGAAGGTGTGGTGGAAATCAAGACGCGCAAATAGACCGGAAACAAATAAAAAGTTCACGTTCGGAGGCGGGGTCGTCGGTCAGCGGCTCCGTTTCCGTTTTTTGCAGGGTCGTTGCGGGCGGTTATTCGAAGTCCACGATTTCGGGACGTGTCGGCCGGTAGCGGTACTGTTCCAGGCGGGTGGTGTTCGACAGCCGGAAATATTCGCTTTCGACCAGTCCGGGTTTCCCGAGTGCCAGTCCCAGCCGGATCTGGATCGTGTTGAAAACAAGTCGTTCGTTGCGCAGCCGGATACCGATGCCGAACGAGGTGTAGAATTCGTTCTTGAAGATGTTGGGCGAGTATCCGAGCAACCCGAAGTCGGCGAAGCCGAACAGCGCGATGCGGAATCCCAGAGGCTGGTAGGGGGTGAAGAGCACGGTTTCGGTATTCAGGATCATGCGGTTCGTGCCCAGGAGATGCTCCTTGAGGGCCTGGAGCCCGTTTTCATCGGTGAAACGGATGCATTCGTCGCTTCCCGAGAGGCGGTTCCATCCCTGTGTGTAGTTGAGCGAGAGGAACTGGCGGATACGGCTGCGGCGGAACATGAACAGATTGGAAAACCAGCTCAGATCGATATCCACGGCGCTGCGCCGCCACATGCCGCTCTCCAGATTGATGTAGCTGCCGAGCGTGAAGCCGCCCATGATATAGCCGATCGAGCGGAAACCTCCCGTCTGGTAGGTCAGGCCGAGGTACATGTTATCTTCGAACTCTCCCCAGGAGTAGCCGCTGACCACTTCGGCCTTGTAGCCTGTGGCCAGATACTCGCGGGTACCGAATCCGTACATCATGTTGGCCGTATAGAAACGCTCGCGGTAGAATCCCGCGCCCATCAGGAAAACCTCTTGGTTGTGCAGGGCCGGATTGAAGTCCGGGCGCACTTCCGGGCGGAGACTGTTATCCCGGAAGTTGTAATGCCCCGTAACGTAAATGCTCGAACGAAGCGACGGCAGGTAATGCGAATAGCCGCCCCATGCGTCGAAGTTCCGCAACTTGACCAGTTGCGAGGTGTCCGTCGCGATCATGTAGCGCTTCGCCTTGTTGTTGCTGTAGGAGATGCCCAGTTCGTAATCCGTGGGCCGGAGAAATTCGCGGCGCATACCCACCTCGAAGGTCGAACTGTAGAAGTCGCGTCCGGCCGTCAGATCAGCCGTATAGAAGGTCCCGAGCAGGTTCGGGATCTGGTATTCGACCATGTTGCCGCCGTAGGAGAAGTCCTCGCGGCTGAAATTCGTCATCAGTTTCAGGCTGTTGCCCCATCCGAAGATGTTGGCATCGGAGACGCCGACCATCGTGCGCCCTTCGGAATGAAGCGCTCCGTCGGCCGAGATGGTCCAGCTGTCGCGCGTGGAGATATGGAGATTGACGCGTGTCGAGTCGAGCGAATCGGGCCTGACGGCGATATCGACGTCGGCGATGTAGCTGCGCGACCGCAGCAGCTGCTTGTTGCGGACGACAAGCTGCGGATCGAGACGGTCGCCCGTGCGGAAGAGCAGGTCGCGGCGGATGACCCGTTCGCGCGTGAGGACATGCAGCTTGTTTCCCGTGCGTTCGAACCAGTTGCCGTCGGGATCGAATACCTGCTGGCGGTCGATGGTGATTTCACCGATCGTCTTGCCTTCGTAAGGAGCCAGCAAGCGGCTTTCGTCGAGGACCTGCCCGCTGTTCGTCGTGTCGCGTACGGGACGGACGAAAAGCATCTGGTAGAGCAGGCGGGGAACCTTTCGGCGCCCGGTTTTCGAACGGATGCTGTCGTAGAGCCGTTCGTTGCGCTCCCGGGCTTCGGGGTTATGGATCCGGGCGCTGTCGGGAGTGAAGCGTTGCGGCGTGCGGAGATTGCGGGTGCTGTCGATAAAATTTTTCTTGGGTGCGCGCGTGTCGGGGCCCGCATTGTGGGCGTAGGAAGCGGATGCCGCCGTCGCAAACAGCAGAAAAAATATGCAGACCCGAACTAACATTGCATCAAAGATACGTTTTTTTTCGCCGAATTTGTAGGAAAAAGGGGATTCGATACCCGGAAATCCGCAAAAAAGGGTGTGCCGTATGGCCTTTGGGGTTCAGTTTTTGGCGGATGCAGCCCTTCGGGAAAAGCAAGGCCCCCGATGGATTTCCATCGGGGGCCTTGCAACTGTTTTCGGACCGGTTCCGATCGGGGCGGGGCCCTTTTATTTCCGGCTCTCCTTGGCCTCGATACACTCCGTGGCGTGCGGAACCTTCATCAGACGCTCCTTGGGAATGAGCTTTCCGGTGGTCTTGCAGATGCCGTAGGTCTTGTTTTCGATGCGGACGAGGGCCATCTCCAGGTTGCGGATGAACTTCATCTGATGGGCGGCCAGACGGCCGCTCTCCTCCTTCGAGAGGGTGGCGGCACCCTCCTCGAGGACCTTGAAGGTCGGCGAGGTGTCTTCCGTATCGTTGTCTGCCGTATGCGTGATGGTAGCGCGCAGCAGCTCGTAGTCCGCACGCGCACTTTCGAGCTTTTTCAGGATCAGCTGCTTGAACTCCTCGAGTTCGGCATCGCTGTACCGTGTTCTTTCGTCTGCCATAGTCGTATCGCTTAATGGGTTTATGTAAAATTAAGCAAATATTCCGAATCCACCAAATTTTACGGGCAGAATCTCCGCGGGGCGTCAGATCCTCGTTACGGCGATCTGCAGGGGTTCCTCGTCGAGATCCGAGGCGACGACGACCGCACCTGTCGGTGCATCGGAGGTGCGCACCTCCACGGCAAGGGTCTGCGAGGCGATGTAGTCCGCGAAGCGGGCGACACTCTCCATGACGGCCGGTTTGCTTTCGATCTCCACGCGGATCTTGTCCGTAACCTCAAATCCCGACTCCTTGCGGATATTCTGGATGCGGTTGATCAATTCGCGTGCCACGCCTTCGGCCTTCAGTTCGTCGGTGAGGGTGATGTCGAGCGCCACGGTGAGTTTGCCCTCCGAGGCGACGAGCCACCCGGGCATGTCCTCCGAGGTGATCTCGAAGTCGGCGGGCGTTACGGTGATCTGCTCGCCGCCGATCTCGAGCACCGTTTCGGGTGCGGCCTCGATCTGCGCGATGCGCTCCTGCGAGAACTCCGCGGTCATCGCGGCGATCTGTTTCATGTATTTTCCGTAACGCGGGCCGAGGGTCTTGAAGTTGGGCTTGATACGCTTGGTGATGATGCCCGTGGTATCTTCGATAAGCTCCACCTGCTTGACGTTCACCTCGTTCATGATGAGGTTCTTGACGGCGGCGATATGTTCGGCCATCGTGGGGTCGAGCACCGGGATGAGGATCTTCATGAGCGGCTGGCGCACCTTGATCGATACCTTGCGGCGCAGGGCCAGGACCATCGACGAGACCTTCTGGGCCAGCGACATCATCTCCTCGAGACGCGTGTCGATGCATCCCTCGTCGGCCTTCGGGAAGGCGGCCAGGTGAACCGATTCGTCCGTATGGCGGCCGCTCACGGCATTCAGGTCCGTGAAGATGCGGTCGGAGATGAACGGTGCGAAGGGTGCCGAGAGCAGCGCGACGGTCTCCAGACAGGCGTAGAGCGTCTGGTAGGCTGCCAGCTTGTCCTCCGACATGCCGCCGCCCCAGAAACGCTTGCGGTTCAGGCGGACGTACCAGTTCGAGAGGTTCTCGCCGACGAACTCCTGGATGGCGCGGGCCGCCGGGGTCGGGTCGTAGTTTTCCAGCGCGTCGGTTACCTCCCTGACGAGCGTATTCAGGAGCGAGATGATCCAGCGGTCGATCTCCGGGCGGCGCTCCAGCGGCACCTCGGGCTCCTTGCCGGTGAAACCGTCCACATTGGCGTAGAGGGCGAAGAACGAGTAAGTGTTGTAGAGCGTGCCGAAGAACTTGCGGCGCACCTCGTCCACGCCGTCCTTGTCGAACTTGAGGTTGTCCCAGGGCTGCGAGTTGGAGATCATGTACCACCGCACGGCATCGGGGCCGAACTTGTCCATCACTTCGAACGGATCGACGGCGTTACCCAGGCGTTTCGACATCTTGTTGCCGTTCTTGTCGAGCACCAGGCCGTTCGAGATGATGTTCTTGAAGGCCACCGAGTCGAAGAGCATCGTGGCGATGGCGTGCAGCGTGAAGAACCAGCCGCGGGTCTGATCGACGCCTTCGGCGATGAAGTCGGCGGGATAGACCTCCCCGAAATCCTCCTTGTGCTCGAAGGGATAGTGCACCTGGGCATAGGGCATGGCGCCCGAGTCGAACCAGACGTCGATCAGGTCGGGTTCGCGGCGCATCGGCTCGCCCTTCGACGAGACGAGGACGATCGAATCGACATAGGGACGGTGCAGGTCGATGCGCTCGGTCGAGTAGTTCTCCTTCGACATGTCGCCGACCTTGAAATTCTTGTAGGGATTCTCGCTCATGACGTCTGCGGCCACCGACTTCTCGATTTCGGCGATGAGCTCCCCGACCGAACCGATGCACTTGAGTTCCGAACGGTCCTCCGTAGCCCAGATCGGCAGCGGGGTGCCCCAGAAACGCGAACGCGAGAGGTTCCAGTCGTTGAGGTTCTCGAGCCACTTTCCGAAGCGGCCCGTACCGGTCGATTCGGGCTTCCAGCGGATCGTGCCGTTGAGCTCGATCATCCGCTCCTTGAGCGCCGTGGTGCGGATGAACCACGAGTCGAGCGGGTAGTAGAGCACGGGTTTGTCCGTACGCCAGCAGTGCGGGTAGTTGTGGACATGCTTCTCGATCTTGAAGGCCTTCGAGGCGGCCTTCATCTTCATGCAGATGTAGACGTCGAGCGATTCGGCCGCAGCGGCGGCCTTCTCGTCGTATTTGCCGTCCACGGTGAACTGCGGGTCGTAGGCGTTCTTCACCCAGCGGCCCTCGTACTCCTTGTAGGCCTCCGTATCGACGCATTCGCGGACGAAGCGCTCGTCAAGCTCCTCCATGAGGTAGAACTTGCCCTGCAGGTCCACCATCGGGCGCGTCTCGCCCTTGCGGTTGATCATGAAGAGCGAGGGGATGCCCGCGGCGCGTGCCACGAAGGCGTCGTCGGCACCGAACGTCGGGGCGATGTGCACGATACCCGTACCGTCCTCGACGGTAACGTAGTCGCCCGGGATGACCCGGAAGGCCTTCTCGGAGGCGTCGTGCCAGTTGCCGTCGGCATCCGTCTCGACGGGCTTCACCCACGGCAGCAGCTGCTCGTAGTGCATGCCCACGAGTTCCGGGCCCTTGTATTCACCGACGACCTGGAAGGGGATGAGCTTGTCGCCGGGCTTGTACTCCTCGAGGGCGATTCCCTCGGCCTTTTTGTTGAAGTGGGCGTAGAGCAGTGCCTTGGCCAGCACGACGGTCATCTTCTCGCCCGTGTAGCCGTTCCAGGTGCGGACGGCGACGTAGTCGATCTTCGGACCCACGCAGAGCGCCGTATTCGACGGAAGGGTCCACGGCGTGGTGGTCCAGGCCAGAAAGTAGGGCGTGCCCCAGCCCTCCATCTCGGGCTTCGGGTCGCGGATGCGGAACTGTCCCACGACGGTCGTATCCTTCACGTCGCGGTAGCAGCCCGGCTGGTTCAGCTCGTGCGTCGAAAGGCCCGTACCGGCGGCCGGCGAGTAGGGCTGGATCGTATAGCCCTTGTAGAGGAGCCCCTTGTCGAAGAGCTGCTTGAGCAGCCACCACAGCGTCTCGATGTATTTGTTGTCGTAGGTGATGTAGGGGTCGTCCATATTGACCCAGTAGCCCATCTTGCGCGTGAGCTGCTCCCAGACGCCGGTGAACTCCATGACCGCCTCGCGGCAGGTGCGGTTGTACTCCTCGATCGAGATTTTCTTGCCGATATCCTCCTTCGTGATGCCGAGCTTCTTCTCGACGCCCAGCTCCACGGGAAGTCCGTGGGTGTCCCAGCCGGCCTTGCGGTGCACGAGGTACCCCTGCTGCGTCTTGTAGCGGCAGAAGACGTCCTTGATCGTGCGGGCCATGACGTGGTGGATACCCGGCATGCCGTTGGCCGAGGGGGGACCCTCGTAGAATACGAAGGTCGGATGGCCTTCACGCGTCGAGATGCTTTTGTGGAATGTGTCGCGGGCGTCCCACTCGTTCAGCACCTCGGTGGCGAGGCCTGCCAGGTCGAGCCCTTTGTACTCCTTGAACTTCATGTCGGTATGGTGTTTTTTTCTGATTTTTCTGACAACTCGCAAAGATAGTAAAAAGATCGGAAAAGTCCGCAACCTTCCCGTAAAACCCGTTTCGCCATCCGCTTTCCGTGCCGTCGGGGCCTCCGTGCAGGTCCGAAAAAACCGGAGCGGGGCATCCGTTCCGGTTCGTATTCTGCCTGGGTTGCCGGGGCGGGCGAGCCTCCCCGCCCTTCCTCGGATCAGTCGAAGGACTGCATTTCGATGAGCTTGGCGTAGATGCCGCCGCGCTCCATCAGTTCGTTGTGCGTACCCTCCTCGGCGATGCGGCCGTGGTCGAAGACGATGATCCGGTCGGCGTTGTGGATCGTCGAGAGACGGTGGGCGATCACCACCGACGTACGGCCCACAAGCAGCTTGTTCAGGGCCTCCTGCACGAGCTTCTCGCTCTCGGTGTCAAGGGCCGAGGTGGCCTCGTCGAGGATCAGGATGTCGGGGTTCTTCAGTACGGCGCGGGCGATCGAGAGGCGCTGGCGCTGGCCTCCGGAGAGTTTCACGCCGCGGTCGCCGATGTTTGTGTCGTAGCCTTCGGCGCATTCGCGGATGAACGAGTCGGCGTTGGCGATGCGGGCTGCCTCGACCACCTCCTCGTGCGTGGCGCCGGGCTTGCCCATGGCGATGTTGTTCTCGATCGTGTCGTTGAACAGGACGGTATCCTGCGCCACGACGCTCATGTGGGCGCGCAGGCTCTCCTGCGTGTAGTCGCGCAGCGAGATGCCGTCGATGAGGATTTCGCCCCGCGTGGGGTCGTAGAAGCGGGGGATGAGCTCGCTGAGGGTCGATTTGCCGCCTCCCGAAGGGCCTACGAGTGCCACGGTCTGCCCGCGCAGGATCTCGAACGAGAAGCCGTCGATCACCTCACGCGTGCCGTCGTAGGAGAAGTGCACGTCGCGGAATTCGATCTTCCGTTTCAGGCCGGTGAGCGTGCGGGCATCGGGCTTGTCCTCGATCTCGGGACGCGAGTCGATGACCGAGAAGATGCGCTCGCCGGCGGCGATACCCTGGTTGATGTTGGCGAACTGGTCGATGAAGGTGCGCACCGGGCGCGTGATCTGCGAGAAGATGGCCACGAAGGCGATGAATCCGCCCGGGTCGAGCGACCCCTTGGCGACGAGCGATCCGCCGAAGACGAGGATCACGCCCACGGCCGAGATGCCGAGAAACTCGCTCATCGGCGAGGCCAGCTGCTGCCGGCGGGCCATCGAGAGGGTCAGGCGGGCCAGGTCGGCGCTGATTTCGTAATACTTCTTCTTGACGTACTGCGTGGCGTTGTAGCTCTTGATGACCTTGATGCCGGCGAGCGACTCCTCGAGCGTCGAGACCATCTCGCCCATGCGCTGCTGGTTGGTGCGGGCCGGATGGCGGAGCCGCTTGACGATGCTGCCGATGAGCAGGGCCACCACCGGCAGGAAGAGGATCGAGAAGATCGACAGCTCCCACGAGATGGCCACCATCATGATGACGTAGCCGACGATGAGGAACGGTTCGCGGAAGGATACCTGCAGCGTGTTGGTGATGCAGAACTGCACCACGCCGATATCGGAGGTGATCTTCGAGATGATGTCTCCCTTGCGTTGTTCGCTGAAGTAGCCGACGTTCATGTCCATCACGCGCGAGAACATCTCGTTGCGCATGCGCTGGAGCGTGCGGGCACGCATCGTCTCGATGGTCCACGATCCGAGGTAGCGGAACAGGTTGCTCAGGAAGCTGATGACGATGGCGACGATGGCCAGCAGCATCAGCACGTTGCGCGGGTCGTAGGTGTTGAACAGGTGCGAGTAGGCGAAGTTGAACAGGTCGTTCACATAGTCGCCGTTGAAGCGCAGCGGGGGGAGTTTCTCAACGTACTCGGGGGTGAACCCGTCGTCGAACATCGTATTGAGAATCGGGATGATGAGTCCGAATGTCAGCGTATTGAAGAGGGCATACAGCAACGAGAAGATCCCGTAAGGTATGGCGTATCGTTTGATCGGCCGGGCGAATCCCAGGAGCCGCATGTAGGTTTTGAACATTCGGAGCGACGATTGGTGGTTGTACGGTAACTCGGGTGCAAAGATAATACAATAACCCGAAAAGCGAAAAAAGAGCGCATTTTCAACGAAATTCCGACCGCTCCTGCCGCCGGAACGAACAGCCGCCGGGGCAGCGCGGCCTTATTTGCACACCCCGAGCGGGCCGCCTACCGGGTTTCGGGCTCGTAACCCGTGTCTTCCAGCCGGTGCGCCGCGTCGTTGGCCGCGGCAACGGCCATCTGGTCGCAGCGGTTGTTCTCGACGGTCTCGGCATGCCCCTTGACCCAGACGAAGCGGACGTGGTGGCGTCGGTAGACGCGCAGGAAGCGCTGCCACAGGTCGGGGTTCTTCTTCCCGGCGAAGCCCTTGCGCTCCCAGCCGAAGACCCACCCCTTCGTTACGGCGTCTACGACGTATTTCGAGTCCGAGTAGACCACGACATCCGAACCGTCGAAGCGCAGCGCCTCGAGCGCCACGCAGACCCCCATGAGCTCCATGCGGTTGTTGGTCGTCAGCCGGTAGCCCTGCGAGAGCTCCTTGCGGTAGGGGCCCGAAAGGAGTACGACGCCGTAGCCTCCCGGGCCGGGATTGCCCAGGGCGGAGCCGTCGGTGTATATGGTGATCGCAGCCATGGTTTCTGGATGGTATGTTACCGATTCGCCGGCACCTTCCCCGTTGTGGGGAGGATGCCGGCGAATCGTGTTTGCATGGATCAGTTCAGCGCGGCGATCTGCTCCTTGAGCGCGGCGATCTTCGCCTCGGCATCGGCCTGCTTGGCCCGCTCGTTGGCGACGACCTTCTCGGGGGCCGACTGCACGAAACGCTCGTTCGAGAGCTTCTTCATCACCGAGGCGAGGAATCCCTCGTAGTATTCGAGGTCATGCTGCAGCTTCGCAAGTTCGGCTTCGGCGTCGATCTTGCCCTGGAGCGGGATGAAGTACTGCGTCGTCTTGACCAGGAAGGCCGCGGCGGCCGGGTCTTTCTCGGCGACGCTCTCGATGGCCGAAAGGTTGGCCATCTTGCGGATCACGGGGGCGAACTCCGCGGGGTAGTTCTCGTCCGCGATGACGTGGAGCGCGAGCGCCTCCTTCTGCGGCAGGTTCTTCTGATTGCGGACATTGCGGACCGCGGAGATGATCTCCTTCACGAGTTCGAAACGCGCCAGCATCGCCTCGTCGGCCTCGCACGGTTCCGGCATCGGGGCCACACAGATCGAGGCTCCCTCCGCACGCTCGGCGAGCGCCTGCCAGATCTCCTCGGTAACGAAGGGCATGAAGGGGTGCAGGACGCGCATCAGGGCGTCGAAGAAGCCCTTGGCTTGTGCGAGCGTCCGTCCGTCGATCGGGGCGCCGTAAGCGGGTTTCACCATCTCGAGGTAGAGGCCGCTGAAGTCGTCCCAAAAGAGTCGGTAGGCCTCCTTGAAGGCTTCGGAGATGCGGTACGAGCGGAACTCCTCGGCAATCTGGCGCAGCGAGCGGCCCAGCGCCTGCTCGAACCACGCCCCGGCCAGCCGGTCGTTTTCGCTCTGCGGCGCCTTCTCGTCCACGGCCCAGCCGTTTACGAGGCGGTAGGCGTTCCAGATCTTGTTGCCGAAGTTGCGGCCCTGCTCGCAGAGCGCCTCGTCGAACATCACGTCGTTGCCGGCCGACGAGCTGATGAGCATCGCCATGCGCACGCCGTCGGCGCCGTAGCGGGCGATCAGATCCAGCGGGTCGGGCGAGTTGCCCAGCTGCTTGGACATCTTGCGGCCGATCTTGTCGCGCACGATACCCGTAAAGTAGACGTTGCCGAAGGGCTTGTCGTTGCGGTACTCGTATCCGGCCATGATCATGCGGGCCACCCAGAAGAAGATGATGTCGGGGGCCGTAACCAGGTCGTTGGTCGGGTAGTAGTATTCGATTTCGGGGTTGTGCGGGTTGCGGATGCCGTCGAAGACGGAGATGGGCCACAGCCACGACGAGAACCAGGTGTCGAGCACATCCTCGTCCTGACGCAGGTCCACGAGCTGCAGCGACTCGTCGCCGGCCTTCGCGCGGGCCTTGGCGAGCGCCTCCTCGGGCGTCGGGGCCACGACGAAGCCGCCCTTGGGCAGGTACCAGGCCGGAATGCGCTGGCCCCACCAGAGCTGGCGCGAGATGCACCAGTCCTTGATGTTCTCCATCCAGTAGCGGTAGATGTTCTTGTACTTCTCGGGCACGAAGCGGATGGCATCCTCCATGACAGCCTTCGTGGCGGGCCCGGCGAGCTCCTTCATCGAAAGGAACCACTGCATCGAGAGCTTCGGCTCGATGGCCACGCCCGTGCGCTCCGAGTAGCCGACGTTGTTCGTGTACTCCTCGGTCTTCTCGAGCAGCCCGGCGGCGGCAAGGTCGCCCTCGATCTTGCGGCGGACGTCGAAACGGTCCTCGCCGACGTACATGCCGACCTTGTCGTTGATCGTGCCGTCGTCGTTGAAGATATCGATGGTCTCCAGCCCGTATTTCTCACCGAGCATGTAGTCGTTCACGTCGTGGGCCGGGGTTACCTTCAGGGCGCCCGTACCGAACTCGATATCGACATACTCGTCGCGGATGACCGGGATGGAGCGTCCTACGAGCGGCACGATGACGCGGGCATCCGCCGCGAGATCCTGGTAACGCGGGTCGTTGGGATTGACGCAGAGCGCCGTATCGCCCAGAATGGTTTCGGGACGCGTCGTGGCGACGATGATCGCCCGGTCGGAGCCCTCGACCTTGTAGCGCAGGTAGTAGAGCTTGCCGTGCGACTCCTTGAAGACGACCTCCTCGTCCGAAAGGGCGGTCTGTGCCGCGGGATCCCAGTTCACCATACGCACGCCGCGGTAGATCTTGCCCTTGTCGTAGAGGTCGCAGAAGACGCGCAGCACTCCTTCGGTGCGGATGTCGTCCATCGTGAAGCAGGTGCGCTCCCAGTCGCACGAGGCGCCCAGCTTGCGCAGCTGCTTGAGGATCACGCCGCCGTACTTCTCCTTCCACTCCCAGGCGTAGCGGAGAAACTCCTCGCGCGTGAGCGACGACTTCTCGATGCCTTTTTCGCGGAGCATCGCCACGACCTTGGCCTCGGTGGCGATTGACGCGTGGTCCATGCCCGGCACCCAGCAGGCGTTCTTGCCCGACATGCGGGCGCGGCGCACCAGCACGTCCTGCAGCGTGTTGTTGAGCATGTGGCCCATGTGGAGCATGCCCGTTACGTTGGGGGGAGGGATGACGATCGTATAGGGTTCGCGTTCATCGGGTTCCGAGTGGAAGAGCCGATTTTCCGTCCAGTAGTCGTACCACTTCGCCTCGATCTCGCGGGGCGAATATTTATCGGCAATTTGCATAGTGCTGACAGTTTTGCTTGAAATTCCAGAGGCGCAAAGTTATTAACATTCTGTCAAAGTTAAAATAATTTACCTGAAAAAACGTTACCTTTGCGTCATTATATATTTGTAAAGGAGAACATGAGTAAAAAAGATAAAATCGAAACGGTTGAAGTGGACGACATGAATCTCGTCCCCGAACTGCTGGACGGCAAGCACCGCGTGATTCCGATCGTTACGGGGGGCGACGAAACCGTCGAGCAGGTCGAGGTCCCGGAGATCATTCCCATCCTGACGCTGCGCTCTTCGGTGCTCTTCCCGGGGGCGATCACACCCATTACGGTAGGCCGCGACAAGAGCATCTCGCTCGTGCGCGCCGTGAATGCCGAGGGCGGCATCCTGGGTGCCGTGCTGCAGCGCGAGAGCGAGGTCGAGGACCCTGCACCGGACGACATGTACAAGGTCGGCACGGCGGCGCGGATCATCAAGATCCTCGAGATGCCGAACGGCAACCTGACGGTGATCCTGAACGGTCTGGAGAAGATCGAGATCACGGAGTACATCACCACGGAGCCCTACTTCAAGGCGCGCGTCGTCGCCCTGCGCGATTCGACGCCCGACCTGAAGAGCATCGAGTTCGAGGCCCTCGTGGACTCGATCCGCGACGTGGCGCTCAACATCATCAACGTCTCGCCGTCGATGCCCAAGGAGGCGGCCTTCGCCATCAAGAACATCGACTCGAAGCGCGGCATCATCAACTTCATCTGCTCGAACATGGAGCTTACGGACGAGGACCGTCAGTCGCTGCTCGAGGCGCCGGGGCTGCTGGCCCGGGCGCGCAAGCTGCTCGAAATCCTCATCCGCGAGCAGCAGCTCGCCGAGCTGAAGAGCCAGATCCAGGAGCGCGTCAAGCAGGAGATCGACAAGCAGCAGCGCGACTACTACCTCCAGCAGCAGATGCGCACGATCCAGGACGAGCTGGGCGACGGCGCCGATGCCGACATCGAGCGCATGCGCGAGGAGGCGAAGAAGAAGAACTGGCCCAAGGAGGTCGGTGAGACCTTCGAGAAGGAGTTGCAGAAGGTCGAGCGGCTGAATCCCGCCGTGGCGGAGTATTCGGTGCAGATGACCTACCTGCAGCTGCTGCTGGAGCTGCCGTGGAACGACACGACGAAGGACAACCTCGACCTGAAATGCGCCCGCGGGCAGCTGGACCACGACCATTTCGGCCTCGATGAGGTCAAGGAGCGTATTTTGGAGCACCTGGCCGTCATCAAGCTCAAAGGCGACCTGAAATCCCCGATCCTCTGTCTCTACGGCCCTCCGGGCGTGGGCAAGACCTCGCTGGGCAAGTCGGTCGCCGCAGCGCTGGGCCGCAAGTTCGGCCGCATCTCGCTGGGCGGCCTGCACGACGAGTCGGAGATCCGCGGACACCGCCGCACCTACATCGGCGCCATGCCCGGGCGGATCATCCAGACGATCAAGCGCTGCGGGTCGTCCAATCCGGTGATTATCCTCGACGAGGTGGACAAGGTTACGGTCTCGAACCACGGGGATCCCTCGAGCGCCCTGCTCGAAGTGCTCGACCCGGAGCAGAACACCACCTTCCACGACAACTACATCGACATGGAGTACGACCTCTCGAAGGTGCTCTTCATCGCCACGGCCAACAACGCGGGCAACATCGCCCCGGCGCTGCGCGACCGTATGGAGATGATCAACATCCCGGGTTACCTGCTCGAGGAGAAGATCCGCATTGCGCTGGATCACCTGCTGCCCAAGCAGCGCGAGGCGCACGGCATCAAGGAGCAGGAGCTGACGATGACTGCAGAGGTCGTCGAGCATATCATTGCCTGCTATACGCGCGAGGCCGGCGTGCGGTCGCTCGACAAGCATCTGGCGAAGATCGCCCGGGCGCGGGCCAAGCAGATCGCCTTCGACGAGGCTTTTGCCCCGGAGCTGACGAAGGCCGACGTGGAGAAGATCCTCGGCATGCCCAAGTTCCTGCGCGAGGAGTACGAGGTGGGCGGCATGACGGGCGTCGTAACGGGCCTGGCGTGGACCGAGGTCGGCGGCGACATCCTCTACATCGAGTCGTGCCTGACCCCCGGCAAGGGCAAGATCAGCCTTACGGGCAACCTGGGCGACGTGATGAAGGAGTCGGCGACGATCGCCCACGAGTGGGTGATGGCCCACCATGAGGAGTTGGGCATCGATCCGAAGCTGTTCGAGACGAACGATATCAACATCCACGTTCCGGAGGGAGCCATTCCGAAGGACGGCCCGTCGGCCGGCATCACGATGGTTACGTCGATCGTCTCGACCTACACGGGCCGCAAGGTCCGCGAGCGTATCGCCATGACGGGCGAGACGACCCTGCGCGGGCGTGTCATGCCCGTGGGCGGCGTCAAGGAGAAGATTCTTGCGGCCAAGCGCGCCGGCATCTCGGAACTGATCCTCTCGGAGGAGAACCGCAAGGACATCGCCGAGATCAAACCCGAGTATATCGAGGGGCTGACGTTCCACTATGTCCGGACCAACGACGACGTGCTGAAACTGGCTCTCGAGTAGTCTGGCAACGGGATAAAAGGTGAAAATTTTGATTTTCACCTTTTATCTTTTATTTTTACATGAAAAATACGGGATTCATGAAATTCATAGCCATCATTCCGGCGCGGTACGCCTCGACGCGTTTCCCCGGCAAGCCGCTGGCGTTGCTGGGCGGGAAGCCCGTCATCGAACGGGTTTACGAGCAGGTTTCGGGCCTGCTGGATGCCGTGGTCGCCACGGACGACGAGCGGATCTATGAGACCGTGCGTGCGTTCGGCGGACGGGCCGAGATGACCTCGGCCGAGCACCGCAGCGGCACGGACCGCTGCTGGGAGGCCTATTGCAGACAGGGCGCCGTCTACGATGCCGTGATCAACGTGCAGGGCGACGAACCCTTCATCCGGCGCGAACAGATCGAGGCGCTCATGCGTTGCTTCGACGATCCGCAGACCGACATCGCCACCTTGGTCAAGCCCTTCACGGCGGAGGACGGTCTCGAGGCGCTCGAAAATCCCAATTCCCCGAAGGTGGTGCTCGACGCCCGTTCGCGGGCGCTCTACTTCTCGCGTTCGGTCATCCCCTATCTGCGGGGTGTGCCGCGCGAAGAGTGGCTTGCACGCCATACCTTCTACAAGCATATCGGCATCTACGCCTTCCGCACCGAGGCACTGCGGGCCGTAACGGCGCTGCCGCAGTCCTTGCTCGAGAAGGCCGAGTCGCTCGAACAACTGCGCTGGCTCGAAAACGGCTTCCGGATCGGCGTGGGTATCTCGGATGCCGAGACCGTGGGCATCGACACTCCGGAGGATCTGGAGCGTGCCGAAGCCTTCCTCAAACGAATCGAAACAACCAGATAACAGGCATAGTCATGATGCAATTCATCGCAGGACCCTGTGTCATCGAATCGGCCGAGTTGCTCGACGCGGTGGCCGAACGGCTGGCCGCCATCAACCGGCGGCTCGGTACGCAGATCATCTTCAAGGCGTCGTTCGACAAGGCCAACCGGACGTCGATCGCCTCGTTCCGCGGCCCGGGCCTCGAGCGGGGGCTCCGGATGCTCGCCGACGTGCGGGCGAAGTGGGGACTGAAGCTCCTGACGGACATTCACGAATCGTGGCAGGCGGCACCCGTCGGCGAGGTGGTCGATGTGATCCAGATCCCGGCCTTTCTGTGCCGCCAGACCGACCTGCTGCTGGCTGCGGCGAAGACCGGGCGTACGGTGAATATCAAGAAGGCGCAGTTCCTTTCGGGTGCCGACATGCGTTACCCCTATGAGAAGGCCCTCGAGGCCGGGGCCCGCGAGGTGTGGCTCACCGAGCGGGGCAACATGTACGGCTACAACAACCTCGTAGTCGATTTCCGCAACATTCCCGACATGCTGCACATCGCACCTACGGTGGTTATGGACTGCACGCATTCGGTGCAGCGCCCCGGGGCCGCCGGCGGCAAGACGGGCGGCAACCGGGAGTTCGTGCCGGCCATGGCCCTTGCGGCAAAGGCATTCGGGGCCAACGGCTTCTTCTTCGAAGTGCATCCCGATCCGGACCATGCGTTGAGCGACGGCCCGAACATGCTGCAGCTGGACGATCTGGAGAACCTCATCAAAAAACTCATACAATGACCGATAGCACCAAGGCGCAGATTCTCGGTGTGGCCCGCCGGGCCGTGCATACCGAGATGCTGGCGCTTCAACATCTGGAGGAAACTCTCGGCGACGCCTTCGTCGAAGCCGTGGAGTCGATTCTCGCAAGCCGCGGAAAATGCATCGTTACGGGCATGGGCAAGTCGGGCCTCATCGGACGCAAGATCGCCGCGACACTCGCCTCGACCGGTACGCCGAGCTTTTTCCTTCACCCCGGGGAGGCCTTTCACGGTGATCTGGGCATGATCTCGAAGGAGGACATCGTCCTGGCGCTCTCCTATTCGGGCGAGACGGACGAAATCCTGAAGATCGTGCCGTTCATCCACTCCAACGGCAACAAACTCATCTCGATGACCGGCAACGACGACTCGACGCTGGCCCGCAACTCCGACATTCACCTCAATGTAGGGGTCGAGGAGGAGGCCTGCATCCTGCATCTGGCCCCGACCACCTCGACCACGGCGCAGATCGCCATGGGCGATGCGCTGGCCGTGTCGCTCATGCAGCAGCGGGGCTTCACGAGCGTCGATTTCGCGCGCCTGCATCCGGGCGGCAGCCTCGGGCGGCGCCTGCTGATGACCGTGGGCAACGTCATGCGCGACCACGACCTGCCGGTCGTCGGCCCCGACTGCTCGGTGGTGGAGATGATCCATACCATCTCGAAAGGGGGACTGGGCCTTATCGTCATCTGCGACGGCGACCGCATCGAGGGCATCGTAACCGACGGCGACATCCGCCGCGCGATGGAGCGTCTGAAGGGCGACTTTTTCAACATCCACGCCCGGGACATTGCCACACCGCATCCCAAGACGATCGGCGCGGGCGAGAAGCTTATCGAGGCCGAGCGGGTGATGACGCGCAACAAGATCACCTCGCTGCTTGTTACCGACGAAGCCGGAAAACTCGCGGGCGTCATCCAGATCTACGATATCAAGCTGTAAGATTTTTCCCTCCGCGTGCGGGGTTTTCGTGTTACATTTCCTATATTTGTAGAAACCGAAACATCCCCGCATGATGCAGAAACTACTCTGGGCTCTTATCGTCGGTTGCACGACGATGGCCTGTACGCAGAAGGCCGAAGTCTCTTCGCCCGACGAATCGATCCGCCTGACCTTCCGTGCCGACCGGAAAAGCGGCGCGATGCACTATGCCGTTACGGTAAACGACCGGCCGCTCTTCACATCCTCGCTGCTGGGCCTCGAGGCGCAGGATGCGGAGCTGGCGCGCAGTTTCCGTATCGACGGGGTCGAGCGTACGACGGTCGATGAGACGTGGACCCAGCCCTGGGGCGAGAACAAGACCAACCGCAGCCACTACAACGAGATGGCCGTCTCGCTCCGCCGCAAGGACGATGTGCGGCTTGTCATGCGCTTCCGGCTCTTCGACGACGGCCTGGGTTTCCGTTACGAATACGAGGTTCCGGGCCGCGACTCGCTCGTCGTTACGGACGAGTGCACCGAGTTCCGCTTTGCCGAAGACGGTACGTCGTGGACGATTCCGGCCAGCTTCGAGACTTACGAGCTGCTCTACCGTACGCTGCCTCTGCACGAGCTGGAGGACGCCAATACGCCGGCGACGTTCCGTACGGCGGGCGGCTTGTATGGCAGCATCCACGAGGCGGCGCTCTATGATTTTCCCGAGATGGTGCTCCGGCGGTGCGATTCGCTCTCCTTCAAGGCCGACCTCGCGCCGCTGCCCGACGGTACGAAGGCCCGTGTCGCCGCGCGTTTCACTACGCCGTGGCGCACTGTGCAGCTCGCTCCCGAGGCTGTGGGGCTGATTAACTCCTCGCTGATTCTGAATCTGAACGAACCCTCGAAGATCGAGGATACCTCGTGGATCCGTCCGATGAAATACATCGGCGTCTGGTGGTCGATGCACCTCGGGCTCGACACCTGGGCGATGGACGACCGCCACGGTGCGACTACCGAGCAAGCCAAGCGTTACATCGAGTTTGCCGCCGACAACCATATCGACGCCGTGCTGTTCGAGGGCTGGAACGAAGGTTGGGAGACGTGGGGCGGCGAGCAGCATTTCGACTACCGCAAGCCCTATGCGGATTTCGATATTCAGGAAATCACCGACTATGCGCGCCATCTGGGCATCGAGCTCATCGGCCACCACGAGACGGGCGGCAACGTGCCCGAATACGAGCGACAGCTTGACTCGGCCCTCCTGTGGTATGCCGATCTGGGTGTCCATAACCTCAAGACGGGCTATGCGGGCGGCTTCCCGGACGGTTACCTCCACCACAGCCAGTACGGCGTGCGCCACTACCAGAAGGTCGTCGAGCAGGCGGCCAAATACCGCATCACGGTCAATGCGCACGAGCCGATCAAGGATTGCGGCATCCGCCGCACCTGGCCCAACATGATGACCCGCGAGGGGGCCCGCGGCAAGGAGTGGGACGCCTGGAGCGAGGGCAATCCCCCCTCGCACGAGGTGATGCTCCCCTTCACGCGCCTGTTGGCCGGTCCGATGGACTATACGCCGGGGACGTTCGACATCCTTTACGAGCGGACGCGCGACTCCGTGCGGCGCAAGCTCTGGAACTGCGGCGAGGAGGTGAACATGCGGGTCAATACGACCCTTGCCAGGCAGATCGCCGACTGGGTGATCCTCTATTCGCCGCTGCAGATGGCTTCCGATCTGATCGAGCATTACGAAGGACACCCCGCCTTCCAGTTCTTCCGTGATTTCGACCCCGACTGCGACTGGTCGCGGGCGCTGGCCGGCGAGCCGGGCGAATATGTGGCCGTCGTGCGGCGTGCCGGCGGAAAGTTCTTTTTCGGCGCCGCTACGAACGAGGAGCCGCGGAGCCTGCACTTCGACTTGGACTTCCTCGAACCGGAGGTAACCTACGAGGCGGCCGTCTATGCCGATGCCCCGGATGCCCATTGGGAGACGAACCCTACGGCCTGCGAGGTTACGGTGCGTTACGTTACCTCGGCCGATGCGATCGACGTGGTGCTGGCGCCCGGCGGCGGTCAGGCCATCTCGTTCCTGCCGCTGTAACGGGCGAGACGTACGACGAAAAGGCCCCGCCTGCACCGAACATGCAGGCGGGGCCTTCATCTTGTGCCGATGGATTTACTCCTCCTCGTCGAGCGAGAAGAGCTCCTCGACGCTTTTCCCGAAGAGCCGCGCGATCTTGAGCGCCAGAAGCGTCGAGGGGACGAACTTCCCGCTCTCGATGGCATTCACCGTCTGGCGGCTTACACCCACGGCCTCGGCCAGCTGCTGCTGGGTCATGCGCACCTCGGCGCGTGCGACCCGGATCCTATTCTTCATGCGCGGCCTCCTTTCCGAGACGCCACAGCAGCACCCGTTCGATCACGAGAAAAAGGACGGGCAGCAGGCACAGGTTGAAGATCATGAAGTTGAGGTAGGAGAGGTCGTAGAGCAGCAGGGCGGCGGCGACCGAAATGCCGAAGTGGATGTAGAGCGCCGCGAGCAGGGCGTTGAGCCGGATGCGGCCGATGAGTTCGTCCTCGATCCGCTCGCGCGAGCAGGTGATGAATAACGCTCCGACGAGCGTGCCGATCAGCGCCGCGTTGTTGCAGATGCGGTCGAGTGTCTGGCTCGTCTCCGCCGCTCCGGGCAGCAGAAATGACGGAAAGCCGTTGAAACCGTCGATTCCCATCAGGATTCCGAGCAGCGCGGCCGGGATGAAAAGCACCCATCCGATCCGCTTGAACGGATAGGGCAGCAGAATGGTTTTGTTCATGGTCGTTGTTTTTTTGTCGTTTCGGCAGGCCGCCGGAGGTGCGCACTTCTCCCGCCTGCTGCTGCAAATGTAAAGTATAATTTACATTTTTGCAAGTAAACACGACAAAAAATCTATTTTCGGATGTAATGCGGCATCGTCTCGGGAATTTCGAGCGAGAGTTCTACGAGTCCGCGGACCTCGCCCTTTTCGCGCCAGACGGTCTGGTAGATGAGTTTCCGGATGCCCCGTTTTTCGATCGTATAGACGTTGCGGCCCCCTTCATCGAGCAGCCGGCGGATAATTGCGCGCGAGCGTTCGTTGTGGCAGGGGAGGAGCGAACGGCCGCGCACGTCGCCGTTTACGGCGATCGAGCGCCCGTTCTGATAGAGGACCGTGCCCGCCGTGTCGCAGACCGTTACGGCGCCGTCGATTTCGTCGGCCCACGGAATGTCGTCGTTTTGCGGGATCATTGCTGGATTCTTACGAGTTGTTCGCGGTAGGCGTTCAGGATGCGCGATTTGGAGATGAAGCCCCGGTAGCGGTTCTTCGTATCGACGACCGGCAGCATCCAGGTGTGCTTGTCCTCGAACTTCTCCATGACGCTCATGATCGACTCGTGTTCGAGGATCCTGTCGGGCGGGGCGATCATGTAGTCCGAGATCGGACGTCCGTACTTTTCGGGCTTGAACATGTCCTCGCGCAGGTCGTCGAGCTGCACGACGCCCAGCAGCCGCCCGAAGTTGTCGATCACGGGGAAGATGTTGCGCCGGGCCGTGGAGATGATGTGCACGATGTCGCCCAGGGTCATGTTCTCCTTGATGCGCAGGAAGTCGGTCTCCATCAGCTCGTCGAGCTTCAGGAAGACGAAGACCGACTGGTCCTTGTCGTGCGTGAGCAGTTCGCCCTTCTGGCGCAGCTGCTTGGTGTAGATCGAATCGGGATCGAGGTAATAGTCCACGGCGAAGGAGATGCAGGCAGTGATCATCAGGGGGATGAAGAGCCCGTAGCCGTTCGAGAGCTCGGCGATGAGGAAGATCGAGGTGAGCGGGGCGTTCATCACGCCGGACATCACGCCAGCCATGCCGACGAGCGTGAACGAGACGACCGAGACCTCCCAGCCGAAGAGCATGTTGCAGAGAAGCGCCAGCGTGGCTCCCGTGAAGGCGCCGACGAAAAGCGACGGGGCGAAGGTTCCGCCGACGCCGCCTGCGGCGTTGGTCGAGGCCATGGCGATGACCTTGAAGAACATCGTGGCGATGATGAAGAGGATCACGACCCAGTCGATGTCGCGGAAGCGGTAGAAGAACGAGTTGTCGAACAGCGTCTGGGTCTGGCCGTGCATCAGGGCGGTGAACCCTTCGTAACCTTCGCCGTAGAGCGGCGGGAAGATGAAGATCAGGATGCCGAGGATGCTGCCGCCGAGCAGCCACCGTTTCCATTGCTTGTCGATGCGCTTGAAGAAGCCTCCGACACGGGAGTTCATCGAGGTGAAGTACCAGGCCATCAGTCCGCAGAGAACGCCGAGAAGGATGAAGAGCGGGATTTGCCACAGTTCGAAGGCGTCCTCCGGGGCGAGCGTTACGGCCAGGATGGGGTCGAATCCGCGCAGCATGAAGGCCATTGTCGTGGCGGTGATCGAGGCGATCAGCAGAGGGATGACCGAGCCGGCCGTGATGTCGAGCATGAGGATCTCCAGCACGAAGACCACGCCGGTGATCGGGGCCTTGAAGATGGCCGCGAGGGCGGCTCCGGCGCCGCAGCAGAGCAGCAGCGTCGTATGTTTGTAGTTCAGGCGTGCGAGGCGTCCCACGTTCGAGCCGATGGCGGCTCCCGTCAGGACGATCGGTGCCTCGGGACCCACCGAACCGCCGAATCCGATCGTCGTGGCACCGCCTACGACCGAAGTCCAGCAGTTGTGCGCGGCGATGCGCGAATTGCGGCTCGACATGGCGTAGAGCACGCGCGTAACCCCTTCGGAGATGTTGTCGCGGACGATGTATTTGACGAAGAGCGTCGCGAGAATGATACCTACGGCGGGGTAGATCAGGAAGAGGAAATGGGCGCTGTCCACGGGAAACCAGTTCGTCAGACCGGTCTTGATGCCATAGAGGAGCATCTCGAACAGATAGGTGCCGATTCCGGCCAGCGCACCGACCACTACGGCCAGAAGCATCATCATCTGGCGGTTCGAGAGCCTCCGGGTCAGCCGGAGGAAGAGCGGGTAGATGCGGTCGGCGCGGATCTGCATGGCTGTGGCTGGTTTTTCCGTTACAGGGTTGTCGCTATTCGGCCTTGCGGGCGTAGTGGCGGGCCTGCTCCTCGATGAGTTCGCGGTCCTCGAAATAGTCGATCTTCATGGCGCGGCGTACCTCGCGGAGCGTCTCGGCCGCCGTGGCGCGTGCCGCTTCCGAACCGCGGCGGAGAATCTCGTAAACCTCGCCGATGCGTCCTTCATACTCTTTGCGGCGGGCGCGGATCGGCTCGAGCGTCTCGTTGAGCACGGCGATCAGCAGCCGCTTGACCTTCACGTCGCCCAGGCCGCCGCGGCGGTAGTGGGCCTTCAGTTCGTCGAGCGAGGCGTAGTCGGGGAGGTACCTGGCGAAGTGCTCCTCGCGGCAGAAGGCGTCCAGGTAGGTGAAGACCGTGTTGCCCTCGACCTTGCCGGGATCCTCCACGCGCAGGTGGTCCGGGTCGGTATACATGCCCATGACCTTCTTCCTGACCTCCTCGGCCGTATCCGAGAGGTAGATGCAGTTGCCCAGCGACTTGGACATCTTGGCCTTGCCGTCGGTGCCCGGCAGACGCATGCAGGCGGCGTTGTCGGGCAGGAGGATCTCCGGCTCGACGAGCGTCGGTCCGTATACGGCGTTGAACTTGTGGACGATTTCGCGCGTCTGCTCGATCATCGGCTCCTGATCCTCACCTGCGGGGACCGTCGTGGCCTTGAAGGCCGTGATGTCCGACGCCTGGCTGATCGGGTAGGTGAAGAATCCCACGGGAATGCCCTGACGCTGCGTGGTGTCGCCCTCGACCGAGCCTTCGGCGAATCCGCGCAGCGTGATTTCGGCCTTGACGGTCGGGTTGCGCTGGAGGCGCTGCACCGTAACGAGGTTCATGTAGTAGAAGGCCAGCTCGCACAACTCGGGAACCTGCGACTGGATGAAGAGCGTCGCCCGTTCGGGATCGAGGCCGGCCGAGAGGTAGTCGAGCGCCACCTCGATGATGTTCTGCCGCACCTTCTCGGGGTTGTCTGCGTTGTCGGTAAGCGCCTGCGCATCGGCGATCATGATGAATATCCTGTCGAATTCTCCCGAGTTCTGCAACTCGACGCGGCGGCGCAGCGATCCCACATAATGTCCCAGGTGGAGACGCCCCGTGGGGCGGTCGCCGGTAAGAATGATTTTTCCCATAAAGTTTCCCAAAAAAATAGCTTGTGGCCGGTTGCGGATCCCGTATCGGCCGTCGCGGAGCGGCTCCGACGGCCCGAATTCCGGTCGGCAACGGCCGGTGTTCATTGGCACAAACATACGAAAAAGCGCGTGCGCGACCTAATAAAGTTTGTGAATATAGTTTTTTTTTATATATTCGCCTTGCGAAATAACCTTGTATTATGACTATAATCCAACTCGAATACCTGTTGGCGGTGGCCAACTGCGGCAGTTTTTCCCTTGCGGCGGAGCACTGCTTCGTAACGCAGCCCTCGTTGAGCATGCAGGTCAAGTCGCTCGAAGAGGAGCTGGGCGTGGTGCTGCTCGACCGTTCGAAGAAACCCGTCATCCCGACCGAGGCGGGCGAGGTAGTGCTCGAAAAGGCCCGGGAGACGCTCACGGCCTACAACGGCATCCGCGAGGCGGTCTCGGAACTGAAGGGCGAGACGGCCGGCAAACTGCGTCTGGGAGTCATCCCGACCATTGCGCCCTACCTGCTGCACAAGTTTATTCCGACCTTCGTACGCGACTATCCGAAGGTCGAACTGGAAATCTCGGAGATGATTACGGCCGACATCGTCGAGGCGCTCAAGCGCGACCGCATCGATGCGGCGCTGGTGGCCAGCGGCACCTGCGGCGAGGGGATCATCGAGCAGGAGCTCTTCAGCGACCGCTTTTACGCCTACGTCTCGCCCGAAAATCCGCTCTACGAGCGTTCGAACATCCGCATCGAGGATATCGACCTGAAGGATCTGGTGATTTTGAGCCCGGGCAACTGCATGCGCGACCAGATCATCGAACTGTGCCAGGCGCGGCGGACGATGCCGGCGCACTACACCTTCGAATCGGGGTCGCTCGACACGCTCATGCGCATCGTGGACTGTACGTCATGCCTGACCATCATCCCCGAGATGGCCGTGGAGTATATCCCCGCCGACCGCCGCGACCGGCTGAAGACCATTGCCAAGGGAGCCACCTCGCGCAAGATCGCCGTGGCCGTGCGCCGCACCTACGTCAAGAACTCGATTATCCGGGCCCTTACGGAGACGATTCTGGCCAATGTCGGAACCTCCCGTCCGTAGTTTCCTCTCCAATCCGGTTCTCTGCCGGATCGTTTGCCGTCCGGTCGGCTCCCGCCGGTTCGAAGATTCCCTGCCGCGCCTGTTGCGGCGGGGATTTTTTTCGGGCTGGAGGGCCGGTCGCGATGCGGTCCCGGCGAAGGCCCCGCACTCCGGTCCGGAAGATCGGCCGTTTCGTCGTTGTGCGGGGCCGGGGCGCGATGTACGGTATCGTGAGAAGACTCGGGTTGCCGAATCCGCGGTGCCGCGCGCGATTTTTGGGCCGTTATTTTCAAATCTCGTTCTCTTTTCCTACCTTTGCAAGGTTATAGACCCGTAATGAATGGATATGGACAAACTGATCGAAACGATCGTCAGCGCGATTGAAGATAAAAAAGGCAAGAATATCGTATCGCTGGACCTTTCGGGGTTCGACGGCGCCATCTGCTCGCATTTCGTCGTCTGCAACGCCGACTCCACCACGCAGGTGGCGGCCATTGCCGACGGCATCGAGGAGAAGGTGCTCGAAACGCTGGGCGAGAAGGTCTGGCGCGTCGAAGGGCAGCAGACTGCCCTGTGGATCGCCATGGACTATGTGGACGTGGTGGTGCACATCTTCCAGACCGACCTGCGCAGCTTCTACAAACTCGAGGAGCTGTGGGCCGACGCCCCGATGGTGAAATACGAATACGAAGAGTAACGATTTATGGCACAACAGCGTAAAAACAACAATAACAACAAGGTGAACATGCCGCGTCCGGCCTATATGATCTACGGGCTGGCGGCTCTGTTCATCATCGGCTGGGCGATCATCGGGGGCGGCAGCGACGCTCCGCAGCCGAGCGACTGGTCGTCGGTCGCGCAGATGGTCGAGCAGGGCGATGTCGCCCGCATACAGGTCGTGAACCGCGACCAGGCCCAGGTCTTCCTGACCGAGGAGGCCATCGAAAAATACCGCCGGGATACGGCGAACAAACAGTTCGGTCGGATTCCCGAAAACGGGGCGCAGTTCTTCTTCACCATCGGTTCGGTCGATTCGTTCCGCGAGGACCTGAAGGCTGCCGAGGAGCTCTCGGGGCATGATGTCCCGGTGATCTACAAGAACGAGAAGAGCGACTGGACGACGGTGATCATCAACTTTCTGCCGTGGGTCATCCTGATCGGGGCGTGGTTCTTCATCATGCGTTCGATGGCGCGCGGCGGAGGTGCCGGCGGCGCCGGGGGCATCATGAACGTGGGCAAGGCCAAGGCGCAGGTTTTCGACAAGGACAACAACAAGCGCGTTACGTTCAAGGACGTGGCAGGCCTCGAGGAGGCCAAGGTCGAGATCATGGAGATCGTCGATTTCCTCAAGAAGGCCGACAAATACAAGGAACTGGGTGCCAAGATCCCGAAGGGCGCCCTGCTGGTAGGTCCTCCGGGTACGGGCAAGACGCTGCTGGCGAAGGCCGTGGCCGGCGAGGCCAACGTGCCGTTCCTCTCGATTTCGGGATCGGATTTCGTGGAGATGTTCGTCGGTGTGGGCGCCTCGCGCGTGCGCGACCTCTTCGAGCAGGCCAAGCAGAAGGCCCCCTGCATCGTCTTCATCGACGAGATCGACGCCATCGGACGCGCCCGCGGCAAGAATGCCGGTTTCTCGGGTAACGACGAGCGCGAAAATACGCTCAACCAGCTCCTCACGGAGATGGACGGTTTCCAGACCAATACGGGCGTCATCGTTCTGGCGGCGACGAACCGTGCCGACATCCTGGACAAGGCGCTCATGCGTGCCGGACGTTTCGACCGGCAGATCGAGGTGGGACTTCCCGACGTCAAGGAGCGCGAGGAGATTTTCGAGGTGCATCTGCGCCCGCTGAAACTCGACCCGGCACTCGACCGTTCGTTCCTGGCGCGTCAAACCCCCGGATTCTCGGGCGCCGACATTGCCAACGTCTGCAACGAGGCGGCGTTGATCGCGGCGCGCCACAACAAGAAATTCATCGCCAAGGAGGACTTCCTTGCCGCCATCGACCGCATCGTGGGCGGTCTGGAACGCAAGAACAAGATCATCACCGACGAGGAGAAGCGCGTGATCGCCTACCACGAGGCCGGACACGCCACCGTGAGCTGGATTCTGGAGAATGCCAGCCCGCTCATCAAGGTTACGATCATTCCGCGCGGCAAGGCGCTGGGTGCGGCGTGGTACCTGCCCGAGGAGCGTCAGATCACCACGCGCGAGCAGCTCATGGACGAGATGGCCGCGACGCTCGCCGGACGTGTTTCGGAGCAGCTGACCTTCGGCGAGATCTCCACGGGAGCGCTGAACGACCTGGAGCGTGTAACGAAGCAGGCCTACGCCATGGTGGCCTACTACGGCATGAGCTCCGACGTGGGGACGCTTTCCTATTACGACTCGACGGGCCAGAGCGACATGTCCTTCACGAAGCCCTACTCCGAGCAGACGGCCCAGCGGATCGATGCCGAGGCCAAGCGCCTGATTGCCGAGGCCTATGCCATGGCCGAGAAGGTGATCAAGGAGCACGCCGCCGGCCTGAAAGAGCTTGCCGAACTGCTGCTCTCGCGGGAGGTGGTCTTCACGGAGGATGTCGAGCGGATCTTCGGCAAGCGCAAGAAGGATATCGAGCGTGAGCGCCGCGAAGCGGCTGCGAAGACGGCCGGAGCGGCGGCGCCCGGGTCGGAGCCGGCCGGACAATCCGCATCTGCGGAACCTGTTGTCGGGATGGCGGCTGCCGGGAAGCCGGCTGCCGACTCCGAACAGGCTGCGGGGGATGCCGCAGCGGAGGAGCGCCCGAAAAAATAAGTTGCGAACCAAACAGCGAATCCAAATACCTCGATAGACGGATGAGTGAAAAGATGAAAGATCTCGGAGTGCGGACGGCGAGCGGTCTGATACTCGGCATCGTGATGCTCGGGGCCATCTACTGGTCGATCTGGAGTTTCGGCGCGTTGCTTGTCGTGCTCGTCGCAGTCGGCATGTCCGAGTTTTATGCATTGACGGAAAAACAGGGCTTGACGCCCCAGCGTCTGATCGGAACGATTACCGGCCTTGTCCTGCTGGCCCTGAACTTCTATTTCGCCTACTGCATCGCCTATGAACAGGGGCTGGTCGTCCTCGGCGACAATCCCTGGCTGGAGCGGGGACTGGCTTTTCTGCTGTTGCTGCTGCCGTTGATGCTGGTCTGCGAGCTCTTCCGCCGACGCGAGCATCCTGCAGCAGATGTCGGTGTAACCCTGCTGGGTGTCGTCTATGTGGCGCTGCCTCTCTCGCTGATGAGTTTCATTCCGATGGCCGGAGGCGCCGGATGGCAGCCCGGGGCAATGATCGCCTACGTCTTCATCATCTGGGCCAATGACGTCTTCGCCTATCTGGTGGGCATGACCCTCGGGCGGCATCGCCTCTGCGAACGGCTCTCGCCCAAGAAATCGTGGGAGGGTTTCTTTGGCGGCCTGCTCGGAGCAGTGGCCATGGGGCTGCTTGCGGCCCGTCTGCTCGGGGCGGATTATCTCGCGTGGGCCGGACTGGCGCTTGTCGCGGCCGTTATGGGTGTGCTGGGCGATCTTGCGGAGTCGATGTTCAAACGGGCCGCGGGCGTCAAGGACTCGGGCCGTCTGATTCCCGGACACGGAGGTGTGTTGGACCGTTTCGACGCCATGCTGTTGTCGGCACCCTTTGTCCTGGTATATATGCTTATCGTAATGTAAAACCGCAAACCGTGATTCGGATATGAGAATAAACAAGGAAGGCTACAAGATCATCGGCATCTCGGGCGTCGTCTGCCTGCTTATCTGGTGGTTCTTTTACCGGTTGCTCGAAAGCGATGCAAGCGAACTGCTTTTGTGGGGCGGCACGGCGTTTCTGCTTCTGTTCTGGTTCTTCATCGTGGCGTTTTTCCGCGAACCGCGGCGGGTGCGCATCCATGATGCCGATCTGGTCTTCGCGCCCTGCGACGGACGTGTCGTCGTAACGGAGTGTGTTCAGGAGACGGAGTACCTGGGCCGCGAGATGATGCAGATATCGATCTTCATGTCCATTACGAACATCCACATGAACTGGGTTCCCGTGGGTGGTGAGGTGGAGTATTTCAAGTACCATCCGGGGCGTTTCTTGGTGGCCTGGCACCCCAAATCCTCAACCGAGAACGAGCGTACGACAACCGTCATCCGCATGCCTTCGGGGCAGCAGGTGCTTTTCCGTCAGGTTGCCGGACTGATCGCCCGCCGGATCATCTCCTACATGAAGGTGGGACATGCCGTCGAGCAGAACAGCGTCTGCGGCTTCATCAAGTTCGGATCGCGCGTCGATGTGCTGGTCCCCCGCGGCAGCGAAGTGCTCGTTGAAATCGGCGATCCGGTGGTCGGTTCGCAGACGCCCATCGCGCGTCTTCCCAAAACGGAGTAACGATCTTTCCGGAGTATGAAAACGACGCTTCAGACCTTTTTGAAATTCATAGCGGGAGCCGCTGCGGTTGCCGCAGTGCTCTTTCTGGTCTGGTATTTCTCGTCGATCGTCGTCTACATCCTCATTTCGGCCGTACTGGCCGTTACGGGCTCCCCGCTCGTACGGCGGCTGTCGGCGCTGCACGTCCGGGGCTGGCGCGTCCCGCGCTGGCTGGCGGCCTTCGTTACCCTGGTGGTGATATGGGCCGTGATCGCCACGCTCTGCTCGCTGTTCATACCGCTGGTATTCAATAAGATCAACCAGTTTGCACATGTCGATTTCACGGCCGTCCTGGCCTCTGTCGAGGAGCCTCTCTCGCGGATGCAGAACTACCTGCAGTCGCTCTTTGCCCAGTCGTCCGACACCTTCTCGCTTACGGAGGCGCTGACCACGACGCTGCGGCAGATCGTCGATCTCGATTCGCTCAATACGCTCTTCTCGTCGATCGTCGGCGTGGTGGTTTCCTCGGTCATCTCGATCTTCTCGATCTCGTTTATCACCTTCTTCTTTCTCAAGGACGAAGGGCTGTTCTACTCGATGGTAACGACCCTCTTTCCGGACCGCTACCGGGAGAACATCACCCGGGCGCTGGACTCCGTGACGGTGCTCCTGGCGCGTTACTTCACGGGAATCCTCTCCGAGAGCCTGCTGCTTACGATCGCCGCGACGCTCACGATGATGGCCTTCGGCATGAAGATGGCCGATGCGGCCTTTATCGGATTGGTCATGGGTGTGATGAATGTCGTGCCCTATGCCGGACCGCTTATCGGCGGCATTTTCTCGGTTGTCGTCGGCATCATCACGCCGATCGAGGGGATGAGCGTGGGACACACGGCGCTGGTCATCGCGGGGTCGTTGCTCGTGCTGAAGGGGCTCGATGATTTCGTGCTCCAGCCGACGCTCTACTCCGAACGCGTGAAGGCCCATCCGCTCGAGATCTTCCTCGTGATCCTGATCGCCGGATCGCTGGCCGGGATCCTCGGCATGCTGCTGGCAATTCCCTCCTATACGGTCATCCGCGTCTTTGCCAAGGAGTTCTTCTCGCAATTCAGGCTGGTGCGCAAACTGACGGAGAAGATCTGATGGCCGAATCACGGAATCACATACCTGCCGGGGACCCGGATGCGGCGCCGCTTGCGGCGGTCGAGGGGGTGGTTGGCCACGGCCGCCGGCTGGGGCGTGAACTGGGCTTTCCGACGGCCAATCTTGCCGTCGGGGCGAACCTCGGCCTCGAGGACGGGGTCTATCGCTCGCGGGCCGAGGTGGCGGGCCGGTGGTACAACGCCATGTCGAACCTGGGGCGCAATCCTTCGGTCGGGGAGACCGAGCGGCGGCTCGAAACGCACCTGTTCGGCTTCTCGGGCGAGTTGTACGGGCGGCGGCTGCGCGTCGAACTGCTGGAGCGCATCCGCGGGGAGCGGCGCTTTGCCTCGGTAGGCGAGCTGCAGGCGCAGATCGCACGCGACCGGGACGAAATTTTGAAACGAATCAACGAAAACAATCAATAAAACGTCTATGTATTTGGATTTGAATCTTCCCTACAAGGTTGCCGACATGTCGCTGGCCGAGTGGGGCCGCAAGGAGATCGAGATCTCCGAGCATGAAATGCCGGGCCTGATGGCCGTACGCCGCAAATACGGCCCGAAGAAACCCCTCAAGGGGGTGCGCGTGATGGGATCGCTGCACATGACGATCCAGACGGCCATCCTGATCGAAACCCTCGTGGAGCTGGGCGCCGAGGTGCGCTGGTGCTCGTGCAACATCTTCTCGACGCAGGACCATGCCGCTGCGGCCATTGCCGCCGCCGGCGTCCCGGTCTTCGCCTGGAAGGGCGAGACGCTGCCCGAGTACTGGTGGTGCACGGCCATGGCCCTCTCGTTCCCCGGAGGCAAGGGCCCGCAGCTCATCGTGGATGATGGCGGCGATGCCACGCTGCTGATCCACAAGGGTTACAAGGCCGAAAACGACGCCGCGACGCTCGACGTGGAGCCTTCGTCCTACGAGGAGGAGGTGATCCTCGGCACGCTGCGTACGCTGCTGGCCGAGGATCCGCAGAAGTGGCACCGTACGGTGGCGGAGTGGCGCGGTGTGAGCGAGGAGACGACGACGGGCGTACACCGGCTCTACCAGATGCAGGAGGCGGGCGAACTGCTCGTCCCGGCCATCAATGTGAACGATTCCTGCACGAAGTCGAAGTTCGACAACCTCTACGGCTGCCGCGAGTCGCTGGCCGACGGCATCAAGCGTGCCACGGACGTGATGATCGCCGGCAAGGTGGTCGTCGTCTGCGGCTACGGCGACGTGGGCAAGGGTTGTGCCCGTTCGATGCGTTCGTACGGCGCCCGGGTGATCGTTACGGAGATCGACCCGATCTGCGCCCTGCAGGCCGCCATGGAGGGCTTCGAGGTGAAGACCGTCGAGAGCGCGCTGGCCGAGGGCAACATCTTCGTAACCTGTACGGGCAACTGCGACATCATCACCCTCGAGCATATGGAGCGGATGCGCGATCAGGCGATTGTCTGCAATATCGGGCACTTCGACAATGAGATCCAGATGGCGCGTCTGGAGAAATCCGCGGCCGTCAAGACCAACATCAAGCCGCAGGTCGATAAATACACCTTCCCCGACGGCCATTCGATCTTCATCCTGGCCGAGGGACGTCTGGTGAACCTCGGATGCGCCACGGGCCACCCGTCGTTCGTCATGTCAAACTCCTTCACGAACCAGTGCCTTGCGCAGATGGAGCTGTGGGAGCAAAAGCTTGAGGTGGGCGTCTACCGCCTGCCGAAGCATCTCGACGAGGAGGTGGGTCGCCTG
>DWWQ01000006.1 GCA_019119615.1 Candidatus Alistipes stercoravium
CTTAAAGAAGATTTACGAATAAGGAAGGCGCAAGACTGTTAGCTTATATCATTGATTGGCTCTGGACAGCCCATGTCGAATACAAGAAAACATCTCACGCCTCTGGCTGTATCTAATGCGACTGCACCATATACAAAACCAAAGGAGAACGTCTTCGTTATTCCATCGACATTTGCTGAACTGTCCAGATTCATCAATGAGGAATAAAGCTAAACGCTTCCTATCAAATATGTATGCCCGGCGGGCAATACAAAGATAGTGAAAATTCAAGACATTCCGTGCATAAGTCTCAAAAATCAAAAAGGCCGTTTCCGGAAATTCCGGAAACGGCCTTTTACAATTCGGGTTGCAAACGGAAATATCCGCCGCTTGACGCTACATCTACATATAATAGTCATAGTTCGTTCCGTCCTTGTCCGCGATGAAGTATGCACCGTCGGGAAGGAACTTCAGCCGATAGATAGTGAACTTATTATTTTTCAACATATTATGGACCTTCTCGGGGATTTCCCCGAACGTCGTGATACCTTTCTCGTAACATACGACAAAACTGTCATCGGTCATATAGGCCGTCAGGACCTCACCGTTCTGCTCGGTCCCTTTCTCAATCGCCTCGCTAAAATCCGGAGACGAAAGAACCCGTTCGTTCGATATCAGGATCCAGTTCCCATCGTCGTTGAAGCATACCGATGAAACAACCTCGCTGTTCAAAAGCAACGCCAGCCCATCCAGATCCGTATAATACTCTTTCAGAATCTTTTCCAGAAGGCTCGGGATATTGCTCCAGCGGAAGCCGTTGATGCCATAATGAACCAGCCAGCTGCCGTTTTCCGTAAGCTGCACGTCCTCGATATACTCCCCCTGGTCGATCAACTCATCCAGCGTCTTCCGCAGGTCCTCGGGAATACCCTTGGCCGCATAGGTATTTCTCCCGGTCAGGGCAAGGTTGCCGCCATTCAAAGTAAGAGCCGCACTGCGACAACTACCCCACTCTTTGATCCGCTCCTTGATAAAACTGCGGCTGTCCTGCGCAGACAAAGATGCTGCAGTTGAAAGCAGCACGGCAAGAATCAGACAAAATTTTGTTTTCATTGAACTATAGCTTACATATAATACTCGTAACGGCCCTCCTTGTCCGCGATGAAATAGCAACCGTCGGACAGGAACTTGATTCTATACACGTCGATGTTCGTTTCCCCCTGTTTCCGCTTGACTTTCTCGGGAATATTCCCCGAATGCCGGAAACCGTTCTCATAACACAGAATCAACGCTTCATTCGTCATGTGCGCAGCCCACAGGGCTCCGTATTTATCCATCCCCTCCTCGATCCAGTCGTAAACGCCCGTATTCGAGGCGGAGATATGTTCGGTCGAAATAATGATCCAACCGCCTTTGTCATTGAACGTTACCGAAGTAACTACCTCCTCGTTCTCGTTGTACTCGCGCAGCTTTTTCTCCAGGGAAGCCGGAATATCATTCCACCGAAAACCGTTGTCGCCGTAAAGGATCAGCCAGCGGCCGCCCTCCGTAAGCTGGACATCATCGATGAACTCCCCCTCGTCGTTCAGCTCCTTCAAGGCTTTCAGAAGACCGTCGGGCACTCCGGAAGCCGCATAGGCATTTTTCCCGTTCAGCGCAAGGTCGCCGCCCGTCAGTGTGATGGCCACATTGCGGCAACTGCCCCACTCCCGAATCTGCTCTTTAATATATGCCCGGCTGTTTTGCGCGGATAACGGGCTTGTCGTAGAAAGCAATACGGCAAGAATCAAAAGAAACTATGATTTCATGACAGGTTGATGGATTGATCTGTTGTTCTGCAAAAGTAGCACAAATAGGCAGATTGTCAAAATATTTACCGGAGAATCATTCCCGCATAATTTTATTACCTTTGCCTTGCAATTGGAGGGTCCTGCACCCCATCTCCAACCGATACCGAGAAAGATGAAACATACCGCAATCGCACTTCTCTCCGCACTGATCCTCATATCGTGCGCCCCGAAACCGGAAACCGACGGCGAGACGCTCTGCGTTACGATCCTGCCGCTGCGCAGCCTCGTGGGCGAGATCGTCGGCGGCGATTTCGCCATCGACGTGCTCGTGCCGCCCGGAGCGAGCCCCGAGACGTTCGAGCCCACACCCCGGCAAATCGGGGCCCTGAACCGGGCCCGGATGATATTCGGCGTCGGACTCCTCGATTTCGAGGCCTCGCTGCTCCAAAAAATCGAAAACGGCGAAAAGGTCATAACCCTGAACCGAGGCATCGAACCGCTGGAGGGAACCTGCGCCCATGCCCACCACCCGGACGAAGCGGATTCCGGCCAGGTCGGAGTGGCCCTTCACGGCCACACTCACGGGATCGATCCTCATATCTGGACCTCGCCGAGAGCGCTGCAGCGCATGGCGGAAAACGCCTATGAGGCGATTCACGCCGCATGGCCCGACTCGGCGAAATATACGGAAAACTACCGCCGGCTGGCGGAAAAGCTGCAGGAGCTCGACCGGCGTACCGGAGAAAAGATCACGCGAAGCGGGGTGAAAGCCTTTATCGTCTACCATCCGGCACTCACCTACTATGCCCGCGACTACGGCATCCGCCAGGAGGCCGTAGAGACCGACGGCAAGGAGCCCTCGGCAAAGCGTCTTGCGGAACTGATCCGCATGGCCCGCAGCGAAGAAATTCACAAGATATTCTATCAGAAGCAGTTTCCCGTATCGGTCGTCGAGACGATCGCCCGCGACATCGACGCCCGGCCGGTGGAGATCGATCCCCTGCGAGAGGATGTGATTGCCAACATCGACTCGATCACCGATTTAATTACCGACATACGATGAATCTGGTCCGCATGCATGACGTAAGCGTCGCCTATGACGATTACGAAGCGCTCGAAAAGGTCGATCTGGAGATCTGCGCCGATGATTTCCTCGGCGTGATCGGTCCCAACGGAGGCGGCAAGACCACCCTCGTGAAGGCCATACTCGGCGCTGTACCCTACACCGGGACGATCGAATACGCTCCGGAGCTGTTCCACGACGGGGAGCGGCTGATCGGTTACATGCCCCAGATTTCGGATTTCGACCGCGCATTCCCCATATCGCTGCTCGAAGTGGTTCTCTCGGGGTTGCAGGGACGGCGCGGATTCCGCTCCCGCTATACGAAAGAGGATCGGGAAAAGGCGCTCCGGCTGCTTGAGGAGGCCGGAATCGGCGATGCGGCACGCAAGCCCATCGGCGAAGTGTCGGGCGGGCAGATGCAGCGGGCGCTGCTCTGCCGGGCCGTCATAGCCGATCCCCGGCTGCTGATCCTCGACGAACCGGCCAATTTCGTGGACAACCGTTTCGAACGGGAGCTCTACGAATCGCTGCGCAGGCTGAACCGGCGTATGGCCATTCTGATGGTCTCGCACGACATCGGGACAATCTCCAGCGTCGTGAAGGAGATCGTATGCGTCAATCGCCGCGTACATCGGCACCATTCGAACCGGCTCACCGAAGAGCAGCTCCGCAATTACGACTGCCCGATACAGCTGCTCACGCACGGAAATCTGCCCCACACCGTACTGGAGCACCATCCCGGGGATGGATGCTGCGACGAGGATTAGGTCCGCGAGGCAAGGTTCCTTGCCTTTTCGGGCACATGACGGGCCGCGGGCACAATATCAAAGCCCCGAAAAACGTTTTTAAGATAAAGGCAGCTGCAAGGAAGCACCGGATGCCATACGGTTTCGGTCAAGTTTTTGCAACCTGCCTGCAAATCTTTAAAACAAAAGACATGACCCGATTCTTATGGTTGATAGCCGCCCTGTGTCTCGGTATGAGCGTCGAGGCACAGACCACGGTAAAACGGCTCTATCCCAAGGAGGAAAAGACCGAAACATCTCAAAAACAGAAAAAAACCCGCGCGGAACGTTGCGCTGAAAAACTCGCTCAGGAACAACTCGACTCGGTCAATTATGTGCGGGCCATCAAGGCCCTCGAGGACCTCGATTTCGTGCTCGAAGCCGACCGGCTGATCTTCAAGCGCGGCACGAGTGCTTTCGTATCCCCGATCACGAACTTCGTGTCGCTGCACAACGACCAGGCCACCGTACAGGTCGCACCCTTCAACAGCATCAGCGGACCAAACGGCGTGGGTGGCGTTACGGTAGAAGGCACGGCCTCGAACATTCAGATCAAAACCGACAAGAGAGGAACCTCGATCTTCTCGATGAGCGTCATGGGGAAAGGCATATCGGCCACGGTGGTCATCACCATCCCCAAAGGATCCAACAACGCATCGGTTACGGTCAATCCCAACTTCAACTCCAACCGGATTACGCTCAACGGCGTGATCATTCCCGGAGACGAGTCCAGGGTCTTCCAGGGCGTGGCATTCTGACAGCCACCGCAGGGTAACAAAAAGCCGTTGCATCTTGAATGCAACGGCTTTTTCGCGTTCGGGAAGGCCGCACGACAGGCGGCAGAGGTACCCTACTTCTTCTGCCCGTTGATGGCGCTCAACTTCTCGAAAAGTTTCTCGAAGGAATCCACCATCTCGGCACGCAGTGCAGCATAGTGCTTGCGCACGAGCGAACGGTTATGCGGCTCGACAGGGTTCATCGCCTTGGCGAACAGCGCGTTGCGAAGAGCTACAGCCTCCTCCATCACGGCGAAGATTTCCTGCTCCTTCGAAGGCTGGAAGCAGATGGCCATATCGCAATCGAAAACAACCTCCTCGAGGCGGTAATCGATCTCTTTCTTCAGTACTCGTAAATTTGCCATATTAAAATAGGTATTAAATTCTTTCGGAGAACAAAGATACGAATTCCTTTCGGATTACCAAATATCCACCCGGGAATTCTGAATGCCCCCTGGCTGGACAGAAAAGGGTCCGGGGTCGATATTTTGAAAAATTCCGGTTCCAGAGAATTTTTTTTCGGTTGGAATATTGGATTCGAAAAAATTTTTAGTATCTTTATCTCAATGATTACTCGCAACCATATCCATCGCCATCATCATCTCTTCGTCATCGGGGCAAAGGGACAGGCGGTGCTGTACAGGTAGATCGGGAACAAACAACACGGAATACAAATACAGGAGCTCACCCTTTCGCGGGATGAGCTCTTTTTTTGTTCATGGACGCGGAAGGCCGCTTCGAAAAACAGAATGTCATGCTGAAAATCGCCATTCAGGCCAAAGGCCGGCTCAATGAACAGAGCATCGAACTGCTCGCCGAAGCGGGCATAAGCGTAGCGGAAAGCAAACGCAAACTCATATCGCGCGCCGAAGGATTTCCGCTCGAAGTCCTCTACCTGCGCGACGACGACATCCCACAGGCCGTCTCGATGGGCGTGGCCGATCTGGGCATCGTCGGGCTGAACGAGGTGGCCGAAAAGGGCTTCGGGGTCGAACAGCTCATGGACCTCGGATTCGGCGGCTGCCACCTCTCGCTGGCCGTACCCCAGACCGCAGCCTACGAGGGACCGGAGTTCTTCCGCGGAAAGCGCGTGGCGACCTCCTATCCCCGGATCCTCGCCCGCTACTTCGCCGAAAAGGAGATCGCGGCCGAGATCCACACTATCGAGGGGTCGGTCGAGATAGCCCCTGCCGTGGGGATGGCCGACGCCATCTTCGACATCGTCTCCTCGGGCGGTACGCTCATCTCGAACGGGTTGAAGGAGGTCGAGAAGGTCTTCTTCTCGGAGGCCGTGCTCATCGTTGCGCCGGGACTCGACCGGGAAAAGCGTTCGGAGGTCGAACAACTCACCTTCCGCTTCCATTCGATACTCGACAGCCGCGACATGAAATATGTCTTGATGAACCTTCCGAAGGAGCGCCTCAAGGAGGCCGTGCGCATCCTGCCCGGCATGCGCAGCCCGACCGTGCTGCCGCTCGCCCAGGAGGGCTGGTGCTCGATACACGCCGTGATCGACAAGTCGCAGCTTTGGGAACGCATCGAGCGTCTCAAGGAGATCGGCGCCGAAGGCATCCTGATCCTCGCCCTCGAAAACATGATCCGCTGACTCAAAAAACCGAGAAGATATGCTGACGATATATGACAATCCCGCTCGGGCGGAATGGCCCGCACTCACCGAGCGTTGCGTCCGGCAGGACGAGGAGATTACCGGGCAGGTGGAGGCCATCCTCGCCCGCATCCGCCAGGGAGGAGACCGCGCACTGCGCGAAATCACCCGCGAGATCGAAGGACGCGACGCCGCCGCATTCGAAGTTTCGGAAGAGGCTTGCCGCAAGGCCGCCGGGGCGGTTCCCGGCCCGCTGAAGGAGGCGATCGAAACGGCCCGGAAGAATATCGAGGCGTTTCACCGGGCGCAGCTTCCGCAGGAGGTATCGGTCGAGACGATGCCGGGCGTACGCTGCGTACAGCGGGCCGTGCCGATCCGGCGCGTGGGGCTCTACGTCCCGGGCGGAAAGGCCCCGTTGTTCTCCACCGTACTGATGCTCGCCCTGCCGGCCCGCGTGGCCGGGTGCCGCGAGGTGGTGCTCTGCACCCCGGCAGGCCGCGACGGCGGGATCGCCCCGGAGATCCTCTATGCGGCAACGTTATGCGGCGTGAAGCGCATCTTCGCCCTGGGAGGCGCCCAGGCCATAGGCGCCATGGCCTACGGCACGGAGAGCGTTCCGAAGGTGGACAAGATCTTCGGACCCGGTAACCGCTACGTTACGCGCGCCAAGCAGCTGGTCGGCGCCGGAGAGGTGGCCATAGACCTTCCGGCAGGTCCTTCGGAGGTGCTGGTCCTCGCCGACGACGAGGCGTCGCCGGAGTTCGCGGCGGCCGACCTGCTCTCGCAGGCCGAGCACGGCGGAGACAGCCAGTCGATCCTTGCATGCGCCTCCATCGACTTTGCGCGCAGGGTGCAGCAGGCCGTCGGGGAGCAGCTGCAGCGGCTGGAGCGGGCGGAGATCATCCGCGATGCGCTCCGTTCGAGCCGGATCGTCGTACTCGCCGACCGCGGGGAGCGCATCGCCTTTGCCGAGGCATACGCCCCAGAGCATCTGATCGTGGCGATGCGCGATGCGTGGGAGGCGGCCGTGCAGGTTCCGACCGCGGGGAGCGTATTTGTCGGGAACTGGGCGCCGGAAAGTGCCGGAGACTACGCCTCGGGGACGAACCACACGCTGCCGACGGGCGGATGGGGCCGCGCCTGCAGCGGTGTGAACACCGATGCCTTCCTGCGCAAGATCACCTATCAGGAGCTCACGCGCGAAGGACTCGCGGCGCTCGTCCCGACGATTGTCCGCATGGCCGAGGCCGAAGGGCTCGGGGCACACGCCGCGGCAGTCCGCATCCGAATGAAAGGAGGTGCCGTATGAAGCCGCTCGAAGAACTCGTACGTCCCTGCATCCGGGCGCTGAAGCCCTACTCCACCGCACGGGACGAATATGCCGGAGGAGAGATCTCGGTCTGGCTCGATGCCAACGAGAGTCCCTTTGACAACGGGATCAACCGCTATCCCGATCCGCACCAGCGGCAGCTCAAGCGGCAGATTGCCGCGATGAAGGGCGTGCGCGAGGAGCAGGTGTTCCTCGGGAACGGCAGCGACGAGGCGATCGACCTCGCCTACCGCATCTTCTGCACGCCGGGGCGGGACAACGCCGTGGCGATCTCCCCCACTTACGGCATGTATCGCGTGGCGGCCGACATGAACGACATTGAGCTGCGCGAAGTGCCGCTCGGCAGGGATTTTTCACTGCCCGTGGAGGCGCTGCTCCAGGCGGCGGACGATCGCACGAAGCTCCTGTGGCTCTGCTCGCCGAACAACCCCACGGGAAACGTCTTCCCGGCGGAGGAGATCGGGCGGCTCCTGCGCCGTTTCGATGGGATGGTGATCCTCGACGAGGCCTACATCGACTTTGCCGACGAAGGGGGATTTCTCCCGCAGCTCGGGGAGTTTCCGAACCTGATCGTCCTCCAGACCGCCTCGAAGGCCTGGGGCATGGCGGGATTGCGGCTCGGGATGGCCTTTGCCGCGGAGCCCGTGGCGGAGCTCTTCGGCCGCGTAAAATACCCCTACAACCTCAACGTGCTGACGCAGCAAACAGCTGCCCGGCAGCTGGAAGCCGGCATCGGAACGCGCGTGGAGCTGATCCGCCGCGAGCGCGGACGCGTGGCGGAGGCATTGGCCGCAGCGGCGTGCATCGAGCGGGTCTACCCTTCGCAGGCCAACTTCCTGCTGGTCCGCACGGCGGATGCCGACCGGCTGTACGAAGCGCTGATCCGCGCCGGGGTCATCGTCCGCAACCGTTCGCGCGTGGCCGGATGCGAGGGATGCCTGCGCATCACGATCGGGACGCCCGAAGAAAACGACCGCATGTTGAATACCGTAAACGATTTTCGCATATGAAAAAAGCACTCTTCATAGACCGCGACGGCACGATCCTCGCGGAACCGGCCGACGAGCAGATCGACAGCCTCGAAAAGATGGAGTTCGTGCCCGGCGCCATCTCGGCGCTGAAGCTCCTCGCCGGACTGGACTACGAACTCGTGCTGGCCACGAATCAGGACGGGCTCGGCACTGAAGCCTTTCCCGAGGAGCAGTTTCTCCCGCCCCACGAAAAGATGATTGCGACGCTGCGCGGCGAGGGGGTCGTATTCGACGACCAGCTCATCGACCGCACGTTCGAACGGGACGGAGCCCCGACACGCAAGCCGCGGACCGGGATGTTCTCCCGCTACATGGACTCTTCATACGACCTGGCGGCATGTTTCGTCATCGGCGACCGGATCACGGACATCGAGCTGGCGCGGAACCTCGGGGCCCGGGGCATTCTGCTGGCGCCGGATACGGCGGAGGGGCTGCGCCGCGTGCGCGAGGCGGGGCTCACGGAGGCGTGTGCACTTGTGGCAGCCGGCTGGGAGGAGATTACCGAGTACCTGCGGCGCGGGGAACGGCGCGTGGAGATACGGCGCGAGACGCGCGAGACGCAGATCGTCGTACGGCTCGATCTGGACGGGCGCGGCGATTTCAACGGGCAGATCTCGACCGGACTGCGTTTTCTGGACCACATGCTGCAGCAGATCGCCCACCACGGAGGCGTGGCCCTCGCGGTGGAGGCCCACGGCGACCTCGACATCGACGAACACCACACCGTGGAGGATGTGGCCATCACGCTGGGCGAGGCGATCGACCGGGCGCTGGGCGCCAAGGCCGGAATCGCCCGCTACGGATTCGCCCTGCCGATGGACGACTGCCGGGCGTTGGTGCTCCTCGACTTCGGTGGACGCATCGACTTCGAATGGGAGGCCCGGTTCCGGCGCGAGCGGATCGGAGACGTTCCCACCGAGCTGTTCCGCCACTTCTTCCACGCGCTCTGCTCGGCGGCGCGCTGCAACCTCCAGATCGCAGCCCGCGGCGAAAACGAGCACCACAAGGCCGAGGCGATCTTCAAGGCCTTCGCACGCGCCCTGCGCATGGCCGTGGCACGTCAAGGTTTCGGATACGACATACCCAGCAGCAAAGGCGTCCTATGATAGCGGTAGTGGATTACGATACGGGCAACCTGCGTTCGGTGGCCGAGGCTCTGCACCGACTCGGGGCCGAGTTCACGCTGACGGGCGATCCGGCGCAGCTGCGGCAAGCCGAACGGGTGATTCTGCCCGGGGTCGGCGAGGCGGCGAGCGCCATGGCCAAACTCCGCGAGCGGGGGCTCGACGAGGTGATACCCCGTTTGGAAGTTCCCGTGCTGGGAGTCTGCATCGGCATGCAGCTGCTCTGCCAATGGAGCGAAGAGGGCGACACGGCGTGTCTCGGCATCTTTTCAGCACGCGTCGGGCGGATCCCGGCAACGACACGGGAGGGAGCGCGGCTGAAGGTGCCGCATGTCGGATGGGACACGATCGAAGGGCTCCGCACGCCGCTCTTCGACGGAATCGACGAGGGTGCGTATGTCTACTACGTCCATTCGTACGCCGCCGGGCGTTGCGAAGCGACCGCGGCGACGACCGATTACGGCGTGGCATTCAGTGCCGCACTGGCCCGCGACAACTTCTTCGGCGTGCAGTTTCATCCCGAAAAGAGCGGGCGGACAGGGGCGCGGATCCTCGAGAATTTCCTCAACATGAATCGCTAAAAGATAAAACAACATGATCGAAATCATACCTGCCACGGACATCATCGACGGGCGCTGCGTCCGCCTGACACAGGGCGACTACACCCGGAAGAAGACCTACTGCGACGATCCGCTCGAAGCAGCGCTGCGGTTCGAGGAGGCCGGCATCCGACGGCTCCACATGGTCGATCTGGACGGGGCGAAGGCCGCGGAGCCCCGGAACCTCCGGGTACTGGAGCGCATTGCCGCGCGGACCTCGCTCGAGGTGCAGTATGGCGGCGGCATCAAGAGCCGCGAGGCGCTGGAGGCGGTCTTCAACGCCGGAGCGGGCCGCGCCATCTGCGGAAGCATCGCCGTACGGCAGCCGGAACTGCCCGCCGCATGGATCGCGGAATTCGGAGCCGGAAGGATCATTCTCGGGGCCGACATCCGCGACGGCAAGGTGGCCATTCAGGGATGGACCGAGACGGCCGGAATAACGGCCGAAGAGCTCATCGGACGCTTCCGCCGCGACGGCCTCACGCAGGTCATCTGCACGGACATCGCGCGCGACGGCATGCTGTGCGGCATCGCAACGACATTTTACGCCGGGTTACAACGACAGTTTCCGGAGGTGGAGATCACCGTAAGCGGCGGCATCGGCACGATGGCGGACATCGAGGCACTGCGCAGCGAGGGCCTGCGCAGCGTCATTGTCGGGAAGGCCCTCTACGAAGGCCGTATCACCCTCAAAGAGATCGAACGATGCTTGCAAAACGGATAATACCCTGTCTGGACATCCGCGACGGCGCGACGGTGAAGGGCATTCACTTCGAGCAGCTGCGGCAGGTCGGCGATCCCGTGGCATTGGGTGCGAAATACGCCGCCGAAGGGGCCGACGAACTGGTCTATCTCGACATCAGTGCCACGGAGGAGGGGCGTCAGACCTTCACGGAACTCGTGTCGCGCATCGCCGCGCGGATCGACATCCCCTTTACCGTGGGCGGCGGTATCCGCTCGGTGGAGGATGCCGCACGGCTGCTCGACGCCGGGGCCGACAAGATCTCGCTCAACAGCGCCGCCGTGGCTGACCCCTCGCTGATCGACGCCATAGCCGCCCGCTACGGTTCGCAGTTCGTCGTCGCGGCAATCGACGCCCGGCAGATCGACGGCCGCTGGCAGGTTACGACGCACGGCGGGAAACGCGCCACCGAACGCGAACTCTTCACCTGGGCCCGGGAGGCCGTAGACCGCGGCGCCGGGGAGATTCTCTTCACCTCGATGGACCACGACGGCACGAAGAACGGCTATCCGTGCGAGACCTTTGCGCGGCTGGCCGAGCTGCCCGTACCGATCATCGCCTCGGGAGGCGCCGGGAGTGTCGCACACATCGCCGACGTGCTGACCCGGGGGCGGGCCGACGCCGCGCTGGCGGCCAGCATCTTCCACTACGGCGAAATTCCGATACCGCGGCTCAAGCGGGAGCTCCGGGAGCGCGGAATCGCCGTACGACTGTAAAGCAAAACAGACAAAAAACACGAAATACACCATGAAAATCGAAGCAAAACCCTTTTCGGAGCTCAACATCGAAAAGCTCCCCGACGGGCTCGTTCCCGCCATCATTCAGGACGACCGGACCCTCAAGGTGCTCATGCTGGGGTACATGAACCGCGAAGCCTACGAAAAGAGCCTCGCCGAGGGACGCGTAACCTTCTACAGCCGCACGCGCCGCACGCTCTGGACCAAGGGCGAGACGAGCGGCAACCGGTTCGACATCGTCTCCATCGCCACGGACTGCGACAACGACACACTGCTCGTGAGGGTCATCCCCCACGGCCCGACCTGCCACACGGGATCGACGAGCTGTTTCGGAGAGGCCTCGCCCGAAAACGAGGGTTTCATCCGCTACCTGCAGAGCGTCATCCGCGGCCGGCACCGCGACATGCCCGAAGGATCGTACACCTCGAAGCTCTTTACGCGCGGCGTGAACAAGATTGCGCAGAAGGTCGGCGAAGAGGCCGTCGAAACCGTGATCGAAGCTGTGGCGCAGAACCGCGAGGCGATGATCTACGAGGCGTCGGACCTGGTCTACCACCTGCTCGTGCTGCTCGAAGCCACGGGATGCTCGATCGCCGACCTCGAACGGGAGCTGGCACGCAGGCACGCCTGAATGACGGGCCCCTTCGGGGTCTCCCGGGATACGAAACGCCCCGGCCGTAAGCAAACGGTCGGGGCGCTTTGCATAAACGCGGCCGGGAGGCTACATGCGCTCGGGAACGTCGATGCCCAGCAGCTTCATGCCGAGGCGGATGACGCGGGCGACCTGCTGTGCCAGCCGGAGGCGCAGCTTGCGCACCTCCGCATCCTCCTCGCGCAGGATCGAGTGGTCATGGTAGTAGCCGTTGAAGCTCTTGGCCAGCTCGTAGACATAGGCGCCGATGATCGACGGGGCGAAGTTCTCGCCGGCGGCCTTCACCGTGGCGGGGTACTCCGTGAGCTGCTTCACCAGGGCGATCTCCTCGGGAAGGTACGAGGCCGATACGGCTCCCGTGAAGTCGATGCCCGCCTCGGCGGCCTTGCGCAGCACGGAGCAGATGCGGGCGTGCGTATACTGGATGAAGGGGCCCGTATTGCCGTTGAAGTCGATCGACTCGCGCGGATCGAAGAGCATCGTCTTCTTGGGATCGACCTTCAGGATGAAGTATTTCAGCGCACCGAGGCCCACCATCGTCGAAACAGCTTCGGCCTCCTCCTCCGTAGCGCCGTCCAGCTTGCCCAGCTCGGCAGACATCTCACGCGCCGTGCGGACCATGTCGGCGATCAGGTCGTCGGCATCGACCACCGTACCTTCGCGCGACTTCATCTTGCCCTCGGGAAGCTCGACCATGCCGTACGAGAGGTGCGTGATGTGGTCGCTCCACTCGGCATAGCCCAGCTTCTTGAGCACGAGTTTGAGCACCTGGAAGTGGTAGTTCTGCTCGTTGCCCACGACATAGATCATGTCGTCGAGGCGGTTGTCCTCGAAACGGCGGTAGGCCGTGCCGAGGTCCTGCGTCATGTAGACCGACGTGCCGTCGCCGCGCAGCAGCAGCTTCTCGTCCAGGCCGTCATTGCGAAGGTCGATCCACACCGAATTGTCCTCGCGGCGGTAGAAGACACCCTTGCGGAGCCCCTCCTCGACGAGCGACTTGCCCAGCAGGTAGGTCTGCGACTCGTAGTAAACCTTGTCGAAATCGACGCCCAGCGCCTTGTACGTTACGTCGAAGCCCTCGTAGACCCAGCCGTTCATCGTCTCCCAGAGCGTGTAGACCTCCGGGTCCTTCGCCTCCCACTTGCGCAGCATCTCCTGCGCCTGGAGCATGATCGGCGCCTGCTTCTTGGCCTCCTCCTCCGACATGCCGCCGGCGACGAGCTCCTTGATCTGCGCCTTGTAGTGCTTGTCGAACTCGACGTAGTACTTGCCGACCAGGTGGTCGCCCTTCATACCCGACGATGCGGGCGTCTCGCCGTTGCCGTAGAGCTTCCATGCAAGCATCGACTTGCAGATGTGGATGCCGCGGTCGTTGACCAGATTGGCCTTGATGACCGTATGGCCGTTGGCCTTGAGGATCTGCGCCACGGAGTAACCCAGCAGGTTGTTGCGGATATGGCCCAGGTGCAGCGGCTTGTTCGTATTGGGCGACGAGTATTCGATCATGATCGTGCGGCCCGTCTGCGGAGCCTCGCCGTAGTGCGCATCGGCGGCGATCTCCGCGAAACGCTCACCCCAGAACGAGCTGTCGAGCGTCAGGTTCAGAAAGCCCTTGATGACGTTGAACGATGCGATCTGAGGCACATGGGCCTGCATGTATTCGCCGATCTCGGTCGCGGTGGCCTCGGGGGACTTGCGGCTCCGGCGCAGCAGCGGAAAGGTTACGAGCGTATAGTCGCCCTCGAACTCCCGGCGTGTCTTCTGGATCTGCAACGGCTCCCCGCCGAGCTCCCCGTAAAGCGTCTCGACCGCCTGCCGAACCGCTCCCGAAATATAGTTCTCGATATTCATGTCCTTTTGATTTTCGACCGCAAATTTAACGCTTTTCACCGAATAACCAATCGCCTGCACCCCTTTCTTTTGGCTTTTCGCTCCGCTTGCATTATCTTTGTCTTCCGAAATACCCCGAACCGACACATGGAAATTCTCATCATCGTCATCCTGATCCTCCTCAACGGAGTATTCGCCATGTCCGAAATGGCTCTCGTCTCCGCCCGGAAGTCGAACCTCGAAATGCAGGCCCGGCAGGGCAGCAAAGGTGCACGAAAAGCCCTCAAACTCGCCAAAGACCCCGACCGATTCCTATCCACCGTGCAGATCGGAATCACCCTGATCGGAATCCTTACCGGTATCTACTCCGGAGATACCCTCGCCGCCAGGTTCGGAACCAGCCTCGCCACCCTCGGAATACCCGTCCGGACGGCAACCGTCATCGCACAGGTCGCCATCGTCATCGTCGTCACCTACCTGACCATCATCTTCGGCGAACTCGTCCCCAAACGCATCGGCATGAACGCCGCAGAACGCGCCGCAAAGATCGTAGCACGGCCCATGGGATTCCTCGCCGCAATCGCCTCGCCCTTCGTCTGGCTCCTCGCCAAAAGCACCGCTGCCGTTACCCGAATCCTGGGACTCCGGGAGTCCGGAAGCAAGGTCACCGAAGCCGAAATCCGATCCATCATCCAGGAGGGAACCGAAGACGGGGCGGTTCAGGAGGTCGAACAGCAGATCGTCGGCCGCGTCTTCTCGCTCGGAGACCGTACCGTCGAGTCGATCATGACCCACCGAAGCGAAATCGCATGGATCGACCTCGCCATGACGCCCGAACAGATTCACGAAATCGTCGCACAGGCCCCACACAACCGATACCCCGTCGGCGACGGAAGCCTCGACAGAATCCTCGGCGTGGTCTATCTCAAAGACCTATTCCTCCACCTGACCGATCCCGACTTCGATATCCGAAAACTGATCACTCCCGGAAAATTCTTCCACGAGGAGTTCGAAGTCTACAACGCCCTCGAACAGCTCCGCAGCGAACAGCTCGGGTACGGAATCATCTGCGACGAATTCGGTGTCACCCGCGGAATCATCACCCTCAAAGACATCTTCGAGGCGCTCGTCGGCGAACTCCCCGACCCCCGCGAGGAACCCGACATCGTGCGACGCGACGACGGTAGCGCACTCGTCGACGGGCAGTGCCCCTTCTACGACTTCCTCGCCGCGTTCGGCGTCGAGGACGACTTCCCCGCCAATGCCTACAACACCGTCAGCGGTCTGATCCTCGACCTGCTCGGACATATCCCCGCAACGGGCGAAAAACTCGAATGGTGCGGTTTCTCGTTCGAAATCGTCGACATGGACGGAGCCCGAATCGACAAAATACTCGTCACCCACCGTCCGCAAGAACCCGAAGAAGCATGAAAATCGCCGACATAGACCTCGGAGAACAGCCCCTGCTGCTCGCACCCATGGAGGACGTCACCGACCCCTCGTTCCGATACATGTGCAAACGCTTCGGCGCCGATGTCGTATACACCGAATTCATCTCCTCCGACGGACTCATCCGCGATGCCGCCAAATCGCTCAAGAAACTCGAAATCGACGACGCGGAGCGCCCCGTGGGCATTCAGATCTACGGCCATCTGATCGAACCGATGGTCGAGGCGGCCCGCATGGCCGAAGCGGCCCGGCCCGACATCATCGACATCAACTTCGGCTGCCCGGTGAAGAAGATCGCCGGACGCGGCGCCGGTTCGGGCATGATGCGCGACGTGCCGCTGATGGTCGAGATGACGCGGCAGATCGTCCGCGCCGTGAAGACCCCCGTAACGGTCAAGACCCGGCTGGGATGGGACGAGGAGTCGAAGAACATCGAGGAGATCGCCCTCCGGCTGCAGGATGTCGGCATCGCGGCGCTCACCATACACGGCCGCACCCGCGCCCAGATGTACCGCGGAGAGGCGGACTGGACCCTCATCGGCCGCGTGAAGGACAACCCGCAGATCCATATTCCGATCATCGGAAACGGCGACGTCGATTCGGGCCCCAAGGCCCGGGAGATGTTCGACCGCTACGGCGTGGACGGCGTGATGATCGGACGCGCGACCTACGGGCGCCCGTGGATCTTCCGCGAGGTAAAGCACTACCTGCGAACCGGCGAGGTACTGCCCCAGCCCTCGGTCGTAGAGCGGGTCCGCATCGCCAAGGAGCACCTGCACAAATCACTCGAAATCAAGGGCGATCATGTCGGAATTCTTGAGATGCGGCGCCACCTAACCAACTACTTCAAGGGGCTTCCCAACTTCAAGGAGACGCGGCTGAAGCTCGTAACGTCGCTCGACATCGATGAGCTGTTCGCCACGCTCGACCTCATCGCCGAACGGTGGGGAGACTACGACCTCTCGGCAGCCGTACCCGTCCCGCTCTCGCACGACCTGTAACGACCGGCCTTCCCATAAAAAAACGGCACCGCTGCTTGCGATGCCGTTTTTTTCGTCTCCGGGATCTGCTCCCCCGCTGCTATTTCAGCACCCGCTCGATATAGGCCTTGTAGTCCTTGACAACGGGCTTGTAGTTCTCGTCCTCGAACAGCGGCGAGGAAATCAGGAAGTCCGCCGTCGAGCGATTGACGGCCGTCGGTACGTTGTAGAGCGTCGCCAGGCGCAGCAACGCCTTGACATCGACATCGTGCGGCTGGGCCGACATGGGATCCCAGAAGAAGATCAGCGCGTCGATGCGTCCGTCGGCAATGAGCGATCCCAGCTGCTGATCGCCGCCCAGCGGGCCCGACTTGAGCAGCGTGATCCGAAGCTCGGGATGCGGCAGGGCGTTCGGCTCCTCATCGCGATGGTGGTCACGGAGCGTACGCTCGACCATCTTGCCCGTCGTTCCCGTGCACACCAGATGGTGCGCGCTCAACTTCGCGCAGTTCCATTCGACCCACTCCGCCAGGTCGCGTTTCATGTTGTCGTGGGCCACAAGGGCCAGCACCTTCATCTTCTGTTCCATACGGTCGTTATCTGAACTCCCGGCACACCGTCCCGCAGGACGGCGCCCGCCTTACTCCTGCGCAGCCTCTTCCTCCGTCCCGGGAGCGAACTCCGTGAAGCCCGTTTGCACGAGGAGGTTGAACCATGCAAAGCACTTCTTCATGTCCGAAACATGCACGCGGTCCCGGTCATACTCCGGGAGCACCTCGGCAAAGTAGGCCTTCAGCTTCTCCGGAGCCTCCTTCGGGCTGATCGCCTCCTTGCCGCCGGTATGGGCGTAAAGGCGCGTGAAAACCTCGTGAAGCGGAATATCGTCGCCCTCGGTGAACATCGAAATGTCGGACAGGGCGCTTACCCGCGCATTTGCCGCAGCGTTCATGCGCCGTCCGTCGAGCAGCGACTCGACGATCACGCCCCGCGTGGACTGTGCCACATATTTGTAAAGCCCGGGCTGCCCCGAAATGGCAAGAATCTCCTTCAGTTCCATAATTCCTTGAAAATAGTTGGGTTATAAATGGTTATTCATGCTTCACATGGACATCCATCTGCGGGAACGGGAAGTTGATGCCCGCAGCGGGAAGCTCCTTGTAGAAGCGTTCGTTGTACTCGAAATAGACGTCCCAGTAATCGGTATTCTTCGTCCATACACGCACGGTGAGGTTCACCGAACTGTCGGCAAGGGCCGAAACCCGGACAACGGGCTCGGCAGGATCCTTCAGAATCCGCGCATCGGCCGCAAACATCGCCAGAATCGTCCGCCGTGCCACATCCACATCATCGCCGTAGGAGATCCCGACGCTCCAGTCCACACGCCGCAGGTCGGCCGTCGTGTAGTTGTCGATGATGGCCGTGGCGATCGAATTGTTCGGAATATAGATCGTCTGGTTGTCCGTCGTGGTGATGACCGTCGAGAAGAGCTTGATCTCCCGCACCGTACCCGACTGTCCCTGAGCCGAGATGTAGTCGCCGACACGGTAGGGCTTCATCAGCAGGATCATCACGCCGCCGGCAAAGTTCTGCGCCGTGCCGCTCAAGGCCATACCGATGGCCAGCGTGGCGGCCGAGAAGACGGCGATCAGCGACGTAACGTTCACACCGAGCGTCGAGACGACGATGAGGACCAGCAACAGCATGAAGACTACGCGGATCGTATTGCGCAGGAACGACCGCAGCGAGATGTCCACCTGGCGACGCTCGCAGATGGCATCCACGATATGGATCAGCCGGTGCACGATCCATCGCCCGATGAAGTAAACCACCAAGGCAATAAGGATCTTCACCAGAATCCAGATCGACTGCGACAGCAGGTTCTGCAGCAGCGTGTCCACATCCAGATTGGCGAGCTTACGGACCGCCTCCGCAAAGTTGGCCTTCTGCACGCTGTCGGGGACAATCAAAGGTGCCTTGTCCGCCTGGGCGAAGAATCCGAATAGGAGGCCGTAAATACCGTTCATAACGATTCGCATATAAAGTTTCGGGGACAAAAATAAAGAAAAAAAGGGGAAGTTTATTAACTTTGTCCATATTTTACAGCAGTAAGCGGAAACAGATCACTCAAAATGCAGAACGACGTAGAAATCATCCAGATCAACATATCCGGCGAAGACAAACCCGGAATGACCTCCTCGCTGACCGAGATCCTGGCCCGGTACGACGCCTTCATCCTCGACATCGGACAGGCCAACATCCACCAGTCGCTGACACTCGGAATCCTCATACGCACCACGGCCGACAAGTCGGGAAGCATCATGAAGGAACTGCTGTTCAAAGCCTCCGAACTGGGCGTGATGATCCGCTTCACACCCATCACCGAGGAGCGCTACAACGACTGGGTGAGCCGTCAGGGCAAGAACCGCTACATCATCACCCTGCTGGGACGCACCGTAACGGCCCGGCACATCGCCGAAGTTACGAAAACCGTCGCCGAACACGGCCTCAACATCGACGCCATAAAGCGTCTGACAGGACGCGTACCCCTGCACAAGGACGACCGTGCGGCCCGTTCATGCATCGAACTCTCGGTGCGCGGTTCGCTCACGGATGCCGACCGCAGCACCATGCAGGAGCGTTTCATGAACCTCTCGGAGATCGGCCTCGACGTCTCGTTCCAGAAGGATGACATCTACCGGCGCAGCCGACGCCTGATCTGCTTCGACATGGACTCCACGCTCATCGAAACCGAGGTGATCGACGAACTGGCCGAAAAGGCCGGAGTCGGCGCCCAGGTGCGCGCCATTACGGAACGCGCTATGCGGGGCGAAATCGACTTCCGCCAGAGCTTCACCGAGCGTGTGGCCCTGCTCAAGGGACTCGAGGTATCGGTCATGGAGGAGATCGCCCATGCACTGCCCATCACCGAGGGTCTCGAACGCATGATGACCATTCTCAAGCGCGTGGGATACAAGACGGCGATCCTCTCCGGAGGTTTCACCTACTTCGGAAACTACCTGCGGCAGAAATACGGCTTCGACTATGTCTATGCCAACGAACTGGAGATCGAGGACGGACGTCTGACGGGACGCTATGCCGGCGAGATCGTGGACGGACGCCGCAAGGCCGAATTGTTGCGGCTGCTCTGCCAATTCGAGGGAATCAACATCGCCCAGTCGGTGGCCGTAGGAGACGGCGCGAACGACCTGCCGATGCTCAACCTCGCCGGTCTGGGCATCGCCTTCCATGCCAAACCCAAAGTAAAGGCCACGGCCCGGCAGTCGATCTCGACGATCGGGCTGGACGGCATCCTCTACTTCCTCGGTCTGAAGGATTCCCGTATCGAAGAATGATTCGACGCTGTGCGATAGTCGCGGCCATGCTGTTGGCCGCGGGCTGCTACGACGCTCCTTACGGAGAGCCGGACGAGGGCGAACAGCCGCCCCTGCGCACCGAGACCATCGCCACACTCCGCAAACGATATCCCGGAAAGACGCTGCGGCTCGAAGGCCAGATCATTGTCGAAGGTGTCGTATCGAGCTGCGACAAGGCCGGGAACTTCTACCGCTCGTTCTGCATCGAGGAGGAGGGCGCCGGCATCGAGATCATGGCCGGTATCGACCAGCTGCACAACGACTACCCCATCGGTTGCCGCGTCTCGCTCTCGCTCGAAGGACTGGCGCTGGGCGAAAGCCGCGGCGTACTGCAGATAGGACGGATGCCCGCACCCGAGAGCGGATATGCCACGGATTACATCGGATCGAAGCCCGCTCTCGACCGCATCGTAACAAGACATGGCGAAGCACTGCAGCCGCCCGAACCGGCATGGTACGAAATCCGCAACCTCACGACGGAACAGTGCGGAACGCTGGTCTGTGTCGGCCCGGTACGCTATTATCCGGAGGAGATGTCGGAATCGGCATGGGCCGGGTACAAGCAGTTTATCGACCGGGAGGGTACCGCGGTATACACCTATGTACGCGACTATGCCCGTTTCGCGGGGGAAGAGGTGCCTACGGGGGAGGTCATGCTCTCGGGAATACTCCAATACGACGAATCGGGCGAAGGCCGATACATCATCAAGCTGCGCGATGAGGAGGATTGTCGGAAAATACGGTAAGGCCATCTGCGTCGCCCTGCTGCTCACGGCGGGTTGCGACAAGGCCTCCCGGCCGGAACCCCGCGAGGAGCAGCCGGCAACGAACAGCATCGCCCATCTCAAATCGCTCTGCGACGGCCGCAGCAGCGTCGTCATCACGGACGAGATCACCATTGTGGGGTTCATCACGGCAAACGATCTCTACGGCGAGTTCTACAAGTCGCTGGTTCTCGAAGATGCGAGCGGCGGAATCACCGTGGCGGCCGACCTGGAATCGGTGGCGGAGGTCTGTCCCTTCGGATATGTGGCTACGCTGTATTGTCAAGGGCTCGTGCTGACCGACTACGGCGGAAAGATCCAGATCGGCACGGAGTCGGAAGGAAGCGGCGCCGGACGTATTCCCGAAGCGGATTTCGCCCGCTACGTCAGCGTACGGGTTCCTTCCGAGGGAGAAGTGCACCGCGCAAGGACTATCACGCTCGGGGATATCTCGGAACGACTCATCGACACGCGGGTGAGGATCGACGGCGTGCACTTCACGCAACCCGACGCAACGTGGTGCGATACGGATCCCGAAACCGGACGCAGCATCACGACCGAGCGGACCATTGCCGACGAACAGGGCCGGACACTCGTCGTGCGCAGTCCGGGAACCTGCTCCTATGCAAGAGAGCCCCTGCCTTCCGGCACGGGCTCCCTGTACGGTATCATCGACTATTTCAACGGAAAATACACGCTCCGCGTTACGAATCACGATGTCGTGTTCCGGAACGGTCAGCGCTGAAGCGCCTCCCAGAGCATGTCCTTCAACTGCGGGATGTTCATGCCCGAAACCGAGGAGATGAAAATCGACGGAACGCCCTCGGGCAGGTGGGCACGCATCTCGCGGATCAGCCCCTCGTCCAGCATGTCGCACTTGGTAACAGCCAGAAGCCGCTCCTTGTCCAGCAGTTCGGGATTGTACTGCGTCAGCTCGCCGAGCAGAATGTCGTAATCGCGGCGGATGTCGTCGCTGTCGGCCGGAATCATGAACAGCAGCACCGAATTGCGCTCGATATGGCGCAGGAAGCGGGTCCCCAGCCCCCGGCCTTCGTGCGCTCCTTCGATGATGCCCGGGATGTCGGCCATGACGAACGACTTGTGGTCGCGGACCTCGACGATGCCCAGGTTCGGTTCGAGCGTCGTGAAGGCGTAGTTGGCGATCTTCGGCTTGGCAGCCGAGACAACCGACAGCAGGGTCGATTTACCCGCATTCGGGAAGCCGACCAAACCGACGTCGGCCAGCACCTTCAGTTCGAGAATAAAGGCCCCTTCGTCGCCCTCCTCACCGGGCTGTGCGTAACGCGGCGTCTGGTTCGTGGCGCTCTTGAAGTGCCAGTTGCCCAGGCCGCCCCGGCCGCCCTGCAGCAGCACGAGGCGTTCGCCGTCGGCGGTAACCTCGCCGACCAGTTCGGTCGTCGTCGTACCGTCTTCGAGTTCGACGACACGCCGTGCCACCGTGCCCAGCGGCACGGGTATCACGATATCCCTGGCATCCTTGCCCGAAGAGCGGGCGCCCGAGCCGTTCTGGCCGTCCTCGGCGAACTGGTGCCGCTGGTATTTGAGGTGGATGAGCGTCCAGTACTGCTTGTCGCCCTGCAGGATGATGCTGCCCCCGCGGCCGCCGTCGCCGCCGTCGGGACCGCCGAAGGCCACGAACTTCTCGCGGCGGAAATGCGCCGAACCGGCACCGCCGTGCCCCGAGCGGGCAAAGATCTTCACATAATCTACGAAATTGGAACCTGCCATAATCTTTTCATTCTCCGCCTGCAAAGATAATGCAATCCGGAATGCAAACCAAATCCGGAGGTCGGGCCAATGCAGCAGGGCCGCCGCACAGTGCGGCGGCCCTGCTCTCTCTCCTTACGAGGAATCAGAGCGTCAGGGGCTCGTAGGGAAACCCCCACGCCTCGGCTACGGGGCGGTAGACCACCTTGCCCTGCACGACGTTCAGGCCGAGGGCCAGTTCGTGATTCTCCCGTGCGGCACGCTCCCAGCCCTTGTCGGCCAGCTGGATGACATAAGGCAGCGTGGCGTTCGTCAGCGCGAGGGTCGAAGTACGCGGAACGGCGCCCGGGATATTCGCCACGCAGTAGTGCAGGATGCCGTCCACATAATAGACCGGATCCTCGTGCGTCGTCGGACGCGACGTCTCGAAGCAGCCGCCCTGGTCGATGGCCACATCGACCATGACCGTGCCCGGCTCCATGTCGCGCAGCATGTCGCGCGTAACGAGTTTCGGAGCCTTGGCGCCCGGGATCAGCACCGAACCGATCACCAGATCGGCGTGCTTGAGCTCCTCGCGGATGTTGTACTCCGAGGACATGAGCGTCTTGACGTTGCGCGGCATCACGTCGGCCAGGTAGGTCAGACGCTGGAGCGAAATGTCGCAGATCGTAACATCGGCACCCGTTCCGGCAGCCGTGCGGGCCGCAGCCGTACCGACGACACCGGCTCCGATGACGAAGACCTTGGCGGGTTTCACACCCGGGACACCGCCCAGAAGCACGCCCTTGCCGCCGCGCGGCTTCTCCAGGAAATAACGGCCCTCCTGCGTGGCCATGCGGCCCGCCACCTCGGACATGGGAATAAGCAGCGGCAGCGACCGGTCCGCACGCTCGACCGTCTCATAAGCACAGCAGACGGCACCGCTTTCGATCATCGCATGGGTCAGGGGCTCGCTGCTCGCAAAATGGAAATAGGTGAAAACCAGCTGGTCGCGACGCACCAGCTTGTATTCCGGAGCAATGGGCTCCTTGACCTTGACGATCATCTCGGCCGTAGCATACACCTCCTCGATCGTGGGAAGGATCCGGGCTCCGACAGCCGTATAGGCCTCGTCCGGGAATCCGCTGTTCACACCGGCCAGCGTCTGCACACAGACCTCATGGCCCCGTTTGATCAGCTCCTGCGCACCTGCGGGGGTCAGCGCCACGCGATTTTCGTTGTTCTTGATCTCTTTGGGAATACCGATAATCATAAGGCGGGAAGTTTTTAAGGTTTTTCGCCCCTCAAAATACGAATTTTACGGCAAAATCCAAAAAATACAGACAATTTTTCAGCATCGGCATCAGAACCGGTAAGAGATCGTAAGGTAGAACGAACGCGGATAGGCATAGGTGTAGCGCGTTGCATGCGGCGTCCACGAGGTTGCGTCGCCGGCCGAGATACGGCGCACGCGCAGCGATTCATAACCGTTGTAGAGCGTATCCGAGGCATCCGTCAGATTACGCAGCATCAGCGCCACGGTAAGCCGCGAGCGGTCGAAATAGAAACTCTTGAAAAGCGAGGCATCGAGCGTAAAGGCATCGGAGAGCCGTTCCTGACGGGTGAAGGCCTCGAATGCTTCGGGCGTGAGCCCCGCCTGCGCCGTAACACGGTCCGTGCGGCGCAGGGGCATCGGTTCGACATAACGCAATCCGGCATAGCCCGCCGAAAGGTGGAAGCCCCACCCGCGCGGGCCGAAATAGGTAAGTTCGGAGACGGCCGCAAGTTGGGGAGCTCCCCCGACATGACAGTCCGCCATGCGGGCCGTGGCTCGGGTCAGGACCGCCGTATTGTCCACGTCGGAGAGAACCGTTACCTCCGGGTCCCGAATATAGGTGAAGCGGCCGGCGGAGGCGGCAAGGGCCAGCTGCCAACGGTAGGAAAGGCGTATCTCGGCGGCCGCCTCCACGCCGCAGGAGAGGAGCCCGATGCCCGAAACGGACATGTCGCAGTAAAGCGACGCCAGGTCGTCGTAATAGCGGCGCGTCTCCAGCCGGTCATAAACCGCGGCGGCATAAGCTGCAAGGCGCAGGTCGAACTGCGCGCCCGTACGACGCCACGAGAGCTCCGCAGCGTAGGTCCTTTCGCACCGGGGCAGTTCGACCGGGCGGTTGTTATAGAGCGGCTGGTAGAAGAGCTGGTCCGCACGAGGCACATCGGCCGACGCGAAGAGAATGCCCTCCAGGTAGCTGCGGGCCGAGAAGGACCAGCCGACGAGTGCTTTCACGAGCCACGGCGAGAAGCGCAGCGTACGCGAAGGCCCGTACGAGAGATCGCCCGGGAAGAGTTCCTTCTCGTAATAGCCGCAGCGCGATATGCCCGCACTGCCCAGTTCGGCACAGAGGTCCGCACGCAGGCGGTCAGAGCGGTAGTCGGCCTGCAGCAGGAGGCGGGCCTCGCGCGTCAGCAGCGCATAGTCGTAGCCGAAGCGGTCGCCCTCGCGGATTTCGCGGTCGGGATGCCGCAGGTCGTTCTGAAGCAGGTTGCTGTAGGTATCGTCGTCGATCAGGTAGCGGTCGATATCCGTTACATACCGCGCACCGAGCAGGTCGCGCATCTGACGATAGGAGCGGCTGCGGTCGTAGCGCAGCGTCAGACCGTAACGCAGGGTCAGGGCGCGGTCGAGAGCCGTAGTGAAGGCAGCATCAAGGTGCAGATCCGTCGTACGCTCGACCCGGTCGTCGAGGGCGTAGACCGCCTCGCCGTTCCGCATCCGGTTGCAGCGGATCAGCTCGTCCCAATTGATCTGCGTATAGCGCGGATCGGCCGCAAGCCACGCCCGCTCGGTTTCGAGGTCGCCCGTATGGCTCGGCAGGTAGCGGTAGTTGTCCGGCATGGGCGTGCGGGCATCGTACCAGTCGAGCATGCTGTAACGCGAAAGGCCGGCTTCTCCGCCGAGATTCACCGCCAGGGAGGTCTGCGCCGAGAGGCGGCCCTCATAACGGAAGGCCAGGAGAGGCAGAAACTCCCGACGCACGCGGGAGTTGCGGATACGGCCGTCCTGGTATCCCCACGCGGGGTTGTAGAAACGGTCGCCGGTCAGGGAGAAAGCCTCCTCGGAGGAAGAGAGGCGCGTACCGCGCGTCGAGGGCGGAAGGATGCAAAGCAGCGAGAGGCGGTGATCGGAGCTCCACGCATGTGCGACGCGCAGGGCCGCGGTCATCGCGTTGGTAAAAACTCCCTGCACATGCAGGTCGCGGCCCGTACGGGCATCCATTGCCAGCGAAGCCGTCCAGCCACGGCCCAGATCGCCCGAAGCGGCGACCTTCGCGCCCAGGAGGTAATTGCGGTCGGTGAAACGCACCGAGGCCAGGAAAGGCTGCATGGGCTCCTCAACCGGAAATTCGAAAAGCCGGACGCCGCCCGATCCGCCCGGAATCCCGGGCGCGGGGACCAGTCCCGCATAGCGGGTCTCCGTGGCACCCAGCAGACGAAGGACCGAGAGGTGGCGGTAGGAAAGCTCCATGCCCGAAAGCGAGATGCGCTCGGCATCCCATCCCAGACCGCGGCGTTTCATGGCAACCTGCGGGAGGTTGAAGTCGGTCAGTTCGCCGTAGAGGTCCACAGAAGACTGGATGGCCCGGTAGAAGAGCGTCGAGTCGGTGGCGAGCAGCTCGCGGCGCTCCTCCCGTTCGGCATAGGGATAGTACTCGTCGTCAAGGTACTGCGCAGCGGCCGGAGAACCGATCGCCAGCGAAAAAAGCAGCAACAGGACGGGACGGGACATCGGAAGATGCTATGAAAGAGTCTATCGGGTGAGGATCCGGAAACTCCACGGAGACATATCCTCCTCGACACGTCCGCGCAGCTCGTACGGCAAGCCGCTCATGGCGTCGGTGTAGAGGCCGGCGTAGATGCCCGTATAATAGTCGGCGTGGATGGCATACGGCGAGAGGTTCATGATGCAGACCACCTGGTTGCCCTCCGCCTCGCGGACGAAGGTCATCAGGCAATCCTCGGCATTGTTGCGGATCTCGACCATATCACCCCCGCGGCCGCCTGCGGCAAGGGCCGGATGCGCATGATGCAGGGCCGTGAGATGGCGGTAAAACTCCGTATAGGCGTTGGGACGGTAGAGCGATGCGGGAATCGGGTCCCGGTCGAAGAAGGCGAAGGAGTGGTCGTAGCCGACCTCCTGTCCCGTATAGATGAGCGGAAGCCCGCACGGCACGACGAACGTGAAGGCCGTCATGATGCTCCGCGCAGCCCCGAGGCGCGTGAATTCCGAGCCGCTCCAGGAGTTCTCGTCGTGGTTCGAGGTGAAGGCCAGGCGCATGGCCGTGCGGGGATAGCGCCCGCGGTCGGCATACAGCCAGTCGCGCAGCGCTGTAACGCGCACGCGCTGCTGCGCCACGTCGCACAGCAGGTGGTGCATCTCCCAGCCGTAGCAGGCATCGAATGTCCCGCCGTCGAAAAGATTCGTCTCTTCGGCTTCGGCAAGCAGGAAGAGATCGGGCTTCACCCGCCGCAGGCGGGCTGCCGTCTGTTGCCAGAACTCGACAGGCACGAGCATCGCCATGTCGCAGCGGAAGCCGTCGATACGGTGTTCCGTAACCCAGAACTCCATGGCCGCGGCCTGCGCCTCCCAGACCTCGCGGTTCGCATAGTTGAGTTTTGCCGTATCGGTCCAGTCCCACGGCACGGCCGGAGCCCCTGCATCGTCGCGCTCGTACCACGAAGCCGGAGCTTCGGTGATCCACCGCGCATCGCGCGAAGTGTGGTTGGCCACCCAGTCCATGAGCACCTTCAGCCCCAGGCGGTGCGCTTCGGCAACGAAGGCGTCGAAATCCTCCATCGTACCCAGCTCGGGATTGATCGCCCGGTAGTCGCGGATCGAATAGTAGGAGCCCAGCGACCCCTTGCGCTGCTCCTCGCCGATCGGATAAACGGGCATCAGCCACACGGCGTCGATGCCCATGTCGTGCAGAAAGGCGAGTTTCGAGGCAGCGGCACGCAAGGTGCCTTCGGGAGTGAGCTGCCGCACGTTCATCTCATACAGAACGGCTCGGTAGCTCCATTCGGGATGCAGATTCATCATCTTCGGATTTTGTGGTCCGGCCCGGGCCGGATTCGGAGAACAAAGATACGATTTTTTCGGAAAAACAAACCATCCGGACTATCCGAACGGCATGCCGCACCGACAAAAAAAGCCGGACTCCGCACGACGGCGGAATCCGGCATCGGTTGCGGGTGCACTACCCTATTTCCAAAGGTTGCGCGGATATTTACCCTCGGCGATCATCCGCTCGATGGCGGCCATGAGCGCCGGTTTGTCCTCCTTGTAGGTTACGCCGTGCCACTGGGCTGCGGAGCGCAGCACGCGCAGCGAAGCCTCGCCGTCGCCGATCAGCTTGTTCACCATCGTCGGGATGTAGAACTCGGCCTTCAGGTTGCCGCTGTTCCGGGCATACCACTCGGCAAAATAGGACTTCGAATGGGCGAAATAGTCGGGCGTGAAGCCGAAGAGGTTCATCGACACCGGCGTATCCTCGGCCAGCGGCTCATCGGCTCCGCCGTCGTGGAAAACGATCTGCCCGTCGGGCATACGCTCGATCTGCGTACGCTCGACCATCGAGGTGAGATTGCCCTCGGCATCGACACCGCAGACACCGCGCGAAACGGTGCCGTTGTCCGAAAGCGTCTTGTTCAGGTCATAGGCCACCATGCAGTAGCGGCCCCGGCTTCCGTCCAGCTCCTTGAGGTAGGCGCCGATCGTCTCATAAGCCTCGGCACCGTAGAAGTCGTCGGCATTGATGACGGCGAACGGCTCGTGGATCGCATCGGCGGCCATCATCAGGGCGTGGTTCGTACCCCACGGCTTCACACGGCCCTCGGGAACCGCAAGGCCCTCGGGAAGATACTCCAGCTCCTGGAAGACATACTCCACAGCGATGCGTCCGCCGAAACGCTCTGCGGAGAAGACCTCCTGGAACTCTTTGGCAAACGAGTGGCGGATGACGAAGACCACCTTGCCGAAACCGGCCCGGACAGCATCGTAGACCGAATAGTCGATGATGGCCTCGTTGTTCGGACCGACGCCATCCATCTGTTTGAGCGACCCGTAGCGGGAACCCATGCCCGCGGCGAGTACGAGAAGTGTAGGTTTTACCATACTTTTATCACTGTTTGAACGTTGATTCGTAATAAGTCAGGCAAAGATACGCAAAATAGCGCGACAAGCAAATGATTTGCAGCGGAAAATATCCTCTTCGAAGGCATGGAAGGCCCGATGACGGTCCTCCGTGGAAAAGCATCTCCGTACGGCGAAGCTGTCGAAAGAAAATTTGGCAGTCCGCGCGGCATGTACTATCTTTGTAAGGTTTAAACGCTAACGATCCCGACCGATGAAAACGATACAATCCATCCGGGCCTGGTGGCGCGGCATGTTCCGCAAACGCCGCTTCAACATGCTCAACGCCACGGACAACAGCGAAGAGTGGCATGTGCACATCTCACCGGCAAGCCTCATGGCCGGACTGGTGGCCTTCGTGCTGCTGCTCTTCATCCTCATCCTCACGCTCGTGGCATACACCCCCGTGCTGGAGTTCCTCCCCGGATACCGCACCGAGGCCGACAAGTCCCGAGAAAGCCTCATACAGAACATCATACGCCTCGACTCGATGGAGCGCATGATGAACGACATGATGACCTACAACGAGAACATCGCCATGATCCTCGAGGGAAACACCCCCGTGGCCCGTTCGCTCCCGGCATCCGACACGACAAGGGCCAGCAAGGTGCTCGTCATGCCTTCGGCCGAAGACTCCCTGCTGCGGGCACAGATGGAGGGCGGCGGTCCCTATTCGCTGGCAGGGAATGCCGGGGCTTCACGCAAGCAGATCCGCGAGTCGATCGAACTAATGAAACCCGTCGAGGGGATCATCACCGAGCATTTCAATATCAGCCAAAACCGGTTCGGCGTGAAGATCGCCGCAGCGGCGACAGACCGTATCGCGGCCGTGGACGGCGGCACGGTGATCCAGAGCAGCTGGACCCCCGAGCAGGGATACACCGTCATCATGCAGCATGCCGCAGGCCTGCTGTCGATCTACCGCAGCCTCTCGCAGTCGCTCGTCGCCCCGGGGCAGAAACTCCGCGCCGGAGAGCTCATCGGCTACAACGCCGAAGCCGAGAACGGCGAAGTCCCGATGTTCGAATTCGAATTGTGGAACAACGGGAAACCGGTGGATCCCGAAAGCTATATCGTATTCTGATTCTGATCCCATGAAACAACGTCTTGCCATACTGGGCTCCACCGGTTCGATCGGAGAGCAGACGCTCGACATCGTTCGTGAAAATCCGGACCGCTTCGAAGCCCGCGTACTGACGGCGAACAGCCACTGGAAACGCCTCGCCGAACAGGCCCGCGAATTCGATGCCGACACGGTGGTCATTGCCGACGAAAAGTGCTACGCCCCGCTGTGCGAAGCCCTGAAAGATACGGACACCAAGGTCTTTGCCGGCGAGGAGGCCGTGGCGCAGATCACTGCGGCGCGCGGCACGGAAGTGGTCGTGAATGCCCTGGTGGGATATGCCGGACTGGCCCCGTCGGTGGCGGCCATCGAGGCCGGGAAGAAACTCGCCCTGGCGAACAAGGAGTCGCTCGTCGTCGCCGGAGCCCTCGTGATGCCCCTGGCCCGCGAGCGGAGAGCCCCGATTCTTCCGATCGACTCGGAACATTCGGCTATTTTCCAATGTCTCGCAGGCGAGCAGGCCCCCGTGCGGCGCCTCATCATCACCTGCAGCGGCGGAGCCCTCCGCGACCTTCCGCGCGAAGCGCTCGGAAGCGTTACCGCGGAGCAGGCCCTGCACCATCCCCAGTGGCAGATGGGCGCCAAGATCACGATCGACTCCTCGACACTCGTAAACAAGGGTTTCGAGGTCATCGAGGCCCACTGGCTTTTCGGAACGCCCGCCGAGAAGATCGACGTCGTGATGCATCCCCAGTCGATCGTCCACTCGATGGTCGAATTCGAGGACGGCGCCATCAAGGCCCAGCTCGGCACACCCGACATGCGCATGCCCATCAGCTACGCGCTGATGTATCCCGAACGTGCCCGCAGATCCGGCGAGCGGTTCGACTTCACGGCCCATCCGCAACTTACATTCGCTGCGGTGGATCATGAGAAGTACCCTGCGCTGGGAATCGCCTACGACTGTCTGCGGCACGGCGGCACGGCGGCCTGCACGATGAACGGTGCGAACGAGGTGGCCGTGGCAGCCTTCCTCCACGGGCAGTGCGCCTGGCTCGACATCGTCCGCACAATCGAACATGCACTCAAAACGGCGGACTTCACCCCGCAACCCACACTCGACGATTACGCCCGGGCGGATGCCGAAGCACGCGCCCGAGCCGCCGAATTCCTGAAACTGTAATATCCGTCTTTCCGAAACAACAATGGATCTCGTAATCAAAATCCTCCAATTCTTCCTCTGCTTCACCATTCTGGTGGGTATTCACGAACTCGGGCACTTCATCATGGCCCGCATTTTCCACATCCGCGTCGAGAAGTTCTATATCTTCTTCGACCCCTGGTTCTCGCTCTTCAAGTTCCGGCACAAGGACACGGAATACGGTCTGGGATGGCTGCCGCTGGGCGGTTATGTCAAGATCGCCGGCATGATCGACGAATCGATGGACAAGGAGCAGATGAAACAGGCCCCGAAACCCGACGAATTCCGTGCTAAACCCGCCTGGCAGCGCTTTTTGGTCATGATCGCCGGCGTGGTGATGAATGTCCTGCTGGCCATCGTCATCTATTGCGGCATCTGCTACACCTGGGGCGACACCTACCTCGCCAACGAGGATGCCCGCTGGGGATACAACTTCAACGAGGCGGGACACAAACTCGGATTCCATGACGGAGACCGCATCCTCACGATCGACGGGCAACCCGTGGAAAAGATCCAGGACATCGTAACGGCACTGCTCATCACCGAAGGCGACCGGCAGGTACGCGTCCTGCGCGACGGTGTCGAAACAGACATCTCGCTTCCGCTCGACGATCTGATCGCCATGCGTCAGGAGAAGGGGTACGAAGGGTTCCTCACGCTGCGTTATCCCTTTATCGTGGACAGCATGACCTCGCAGGCGGCCATAGCCGCGCTGCGCCCGGGCGACGAGATCCGTGCCGTGGACGAACTCCGCAACGCCGAATTCCCCGAGTATCAGAAATACATCGCCTCGAAGGCCGGCGACAGCGTACACCTCGAGGTGCTGCGCGGGGACAACACGCTGCAGATCGCCCTTCCCGTATCCGACGAAGGGGTGATCGGCGTCATCTCCAGCAACCAAATCTACACCCCCCGCACGCAGAAATACACCTTCTGGGAGTCCATACCCGCCGGAATACACCGCACCGGCGAGATGCTCTCCTCCTACTGGGAGCAGCTCAAGCTCATCGTGCAGCCCAAGACGAAGATGTACGAGGAACTCGGCGGATTCATCGCCATAGGCAGCATCTTCCCCTCGGAGTGGAACTGGCAGGATTTCTGGATCAAGACCGCCTTCCTCTCGATCATCCTCGCCGTGATGAACATCATCCCCATCCCGGGGCTCGACGGCGGACACGCCATATTCACCTTCTGGGAGATGATTACCCGCCGCAAGGTGAGTGAAAAGGTACTCGAGATGGCCCAGTATGTCGGGATGTTCATCCTGCTCATGCTGCTTCTCTATGCCAACGGAAACGACATATACCGCTTCTTCATCAAATAGCAGGGCCATGACCGAACTGGAAAAGATGCTTGCAGGCGAGACCTACGACTTCACGGCTCCCGACGTGGCCGAAAGCCTCCGGCGCCGCCGCGTGAATCTCGCCCGGTTCAACGCCACCTCGTTCGACGACCCGCACTACGAGGAGGCGCTCTCGGCACTGATCCCCCACCGGGCTCCGACGGCCCGGATCATGCCGCCGTTCTACTGCGACCACGGACATCCGATCCATTTGGGCGAGGGGGTCTTCATCAACGCCAACTGCACGTTCCTCGACGGCGGCGGCATCACGATCGGCGCCCATACGCTCATCGGCCCCAACTGCCAGCTGTACACGCCCCAGCATCCGATGGACTACCGCGAGCGCCGCAAACCCATTGAGGTCGGACGCCCGATCACCATCGGCGAAGACTGCTGGCTCGGCGGCGGCGTGATCGTCTGCCCGGGAGTCCGGATCGGCGCCCGCTCGATCATCGCCGCAGGAAGTGTCGTCGTGCACGACATTCCGGAGGATTCGCTCGCGGCGGGAAATCCCGCCGTCGTGAAACGACGCCTCCGAGGACCGGCCGGTCCTCCGTCGGCCACCTAATGTCAAACGAAAACAAACAGGACGAAAGCATGGAAACGAAACAGGCAACAAATACGATGACACAGGCCGAACGGCTCGAGGCATGCGCCTCAACGCTGCGCCGCCACGGATTCGACGTAACAGTCGTACGGGACGAGAAGGAGGCGTTCGAGCGGATGCGCGACGTCGTGGAGGCCGAGATGCCGCAACTGGTGTCGTTCGGAGACTCGATGACGATGCGCGCCACGGGAATCATCGAATGGCTGCGCAACGACCCGCGCTGGACGCTGCTCGACGGATTCGACGCCTCGATGCCCCGGCCCGAGCGGCTCGAAATACGCCGCAAGGCCCTCCTGTCGGACCTCTTCATCACGGGAATCAACGCCGTAACGATGGAAGGTACGCTCCACTGGCTCGACATGGTCGGGAACCGCATCGCCCCCGTCGCCTTCGGACCCCGCAAGGTGGTGCTCGTCGCCGGAAGCAACAAGATCGTCGCAAACCGCGAAGAGGCCGAAGAGCGTATCCGACGGATTGCCGCCCCGCAGAACATCGCCCGCCACGAAGGTTTCCGGACACCGTGCGCCAAGACCGGCGTCTGCATGGACTGCAACTCCCCGGACCGCATCTGCAACACGCGGATGGAGATGTTGCGGTGCCACCCGAAGGGACGCATACATATCATACTTATCGACAAGGATCTGGGATTGTGAAAGAGATGAAAAGAGTATTTTTCGCGCTGGCGGCGCTGCTCCTGGCAGCCTGCGGAGAGTCCACCGTGGTTTTCTACACGGTGCATTACCCCGTTGTTCTGGTCGAGGCCGAAGTAACCCTCGACGGAGGCAGCGGTTCCGGAGAGGACGACGGAACCACCCCCGACGACGGGACCTCCCCCGATGATGAAACCGCTCCGGATGACGGAACGGAAGGGAGCGGCACGGACACCACGAACGGGACAAGGACGGAGAGCGATGGCACGGAGGATCCGCTTGTACAGGAGATCGAGGAGGCGATCGTCGCAGCGGCGCCCGTACAGGCCGGAGGCGGCTACACGCTCTACTTCTCGCAATACAACGGCGGCAGGGCCCGTATCGTCCGCAATCCCGAATCGGAGCCAGTCATGGGTCTGTTCGGTAAAGAGCCCACAAAAACCAGTTTCGAGGTGATCTTCGACGATGAGGACTATATCTGCAAGACCAGTTCCTACAACGACGGGACGGAGGTGCGGAAAACCGTACTGGAGATCGATCTGACGGAGACCTTCCAGGCACTCTATCCCACGGCCGGCATCACGCGGGCCGTGCGCAGGGAGTACACCACGGCAACAGCAAACTGACAAGAAGATGGCAAAGGTCAAGAAAGCCTATTTCTGCAAGAACTGCGGGTTCGAAGCCCCCAAATGGCTGGGCAAATGCCCCTCGTGCGGCGAGTGGAATACCTTCACGGAGGAGATCATCGCCCGTGAAAGCGGCTCGGTGCCGGCCGTAGCGGCCGGTTCGCTGCCGGCTGCCAGGCCGCAGCCCGTGCGCGAGATCCGCGAAAGCGAGCACCGCCGCATCAATATCGGCAACACGGAGGTAAACCGCGTGCTCGGAGGCGGCATGGTCCCCGGATCGCTCATCCTGCTCGGCGGAGAGCCCGGAATCGGGAAATCGACCCTCTCGCTGCAGATCGCACTGGCCGACAACGGGCTGAAGACCCTCTATGTCTCGGGCGAGGAGTCCGCCGAACAGATCAAGATGCGCGCCCTGCGCATCGGCATCGGGAACGACGACTGCATGATCTATCCCGAAACGCTGCTTGAAAATATCGTGGTGCAGATTGCCGAACAGAGGCCCGATCTGGTCGTCATCGACTCGATACAGACCATCTACACCGACCTGCTGGACTCCTCGGCGGGGAGCGTCTCGCAGATCCGCGAATGTGCCGCGACACTGCTCAAATATGCCAAGACGACCGGCACGTCGATCCTCATCATCGGCCACATCACCAAGGACGGCACGATTGCCGGACCGAAGATCCTCGAACATATCGTCGATGTCGTCCTGCAGTTCGAGGGCGACAGCAACAACATCTACCGCATCCTGCGCGGCATCAAGAACCGTTTCGGCGCGACGTTCGAAATCGGCGTTTTCGAGATGCTCGAAGGGGGGCTGCGCGGCGTGGACAACCCTTCGGAAATTCTGCTAACGCACTATGAGGAGCCGTTGAGCGGCATTGCCGTAGGCGCCGCGGCCGACGGCGTACGTCCCTATCTGATCGAGGTGCAGGCGCTGGTGAGCGGCGCGGCGTACGGAACGCCGCAGCGCACGGCAACGGGATTCGACACGCGGCGCATGAACATGCTGCTCGCCGTGCTCGAAAAGCGGCTCGGCATGAAGATGTTCCAGAAGGATGTCTTCCTCAACTTCGCCGGAGGATTCAAGGTCGCCGACCCGGGGCTGGACCTGGCCGTCGTCGCCGCGGTGATCTCCTCCTACTACGACCGGCCCATCGCCGAAGGGGTCTGCTGCGCAGGCGAGGTCGGACTCTCGGGCGAAGTGCGGCCAGCGCCGCGCACCGAGCAGCGCATCAGCGAAGCGGCCCGGCTGGGATTCCGCAAGATCATCGTCTCGGGATATCTCTCCAAGGAGGCCCGCCGACCGAAGGGCATCGAGATCGTCCCGATCACGGGCATCGACCAGCTGCCCCGAGCTCTTTTCGTGGAATAGTTTTTCCGGGACCAGGCAGTACCGGAAGGTTACGGATGCACGAGGGGAACAGCACCGGAAAACCGGCAGATGCGGGCGGGCCGACAGCTTGATCCGGATACCGGGGGGGGGTGGCCGAACCGGATCAGATTTCCAACTGCCAGGAAAGTTCCTCACGCAGGTAATTCTCGGCGTGAAGGTCTCCCACGGAGCCGACAGCACGAAGAACCACCTGTCGGTTTTCTTCATGGCCGGAGGCGATACGGACCAGCAGGGCCACGGCTCCGCGGGCGATCAGCAGTGCCTGCTCCTTCGAGCAGACCGCATCCGCCGATTCGGCCCGTTCGGCGGCCCGGTGCAGGGTCTCCAGCGCGCGGCCGATCCACGCCGGATCGGGTTCCGCAAGGCGCGACGCAGCCATCAAAGCGGCATATTGCAGGCTCCACGGCATGTCGGGAGCCGTCCATCGTTCAAAGAGGTTCGGGAAATCGGGCACGCGGTGCAGCAGAGTAAAGGCGGCCTCCTCAGCCAACTCGCTATTGACGATACCCTCGCCCCAGAACGGGTACTCTGCCTCGGTCAGGCGTGCAGGATCGGCGATATGGTAGGCTGCAAGGCGCAGTTCGCGCACGTCCTGCAAGGCCAGGTATTTCGCAAAATCGTAGTCGGGCGTTTCAGCGCGCGCCAGCATGCGCAGCGTCGGAAGGCTCACCCCGTAGTTCAATCCATAGGGCGTGCCGACCGGGCGCATGGCATCGGCCACGGCGCCGTTCCGCTCGCGGCGCATGGCCCCGAGCAGTGCCGTCATACGGGTGGTAGGATTCATCATCGGGCTATTTGCGGCGCGGAAGAGCAACGCGGACCGTACGTCCGAACTCGAAGAGCGGCAGCACGGCGCGGGCATACTCCTTGCCGCCGGCGATCACCGTACAGGTGGAGGGATCGGCCACGCGGCACATCACGACGCTCGTCTCCTTGGGTCCCGCCTCCACGGAGCAGGAGGTATTGCCCGAAGGCTCGATCTGCAGCACGACCATGTCGCCCGAAAGATCGTTCTCGGGAAGAAGGCCCGCAGCCGGGCTGAAACGGCAGAAGATATACTGCTTCTTGTCGGCCGAAGGATAGACCAGATAGCGGTGCTCGACCGTCGTGCGGACCTGTTTGCCCAGGAACAGTTCGAGGTACTCCTGCTCGAGGCGGTCGATTTCCTCCAGCGCGGACTTCAGTCCCTCGCCGAAGACATGTTCGCCGGCCTCGCCCGTGATCAGCTCCATGCGGTGGCGGCGCAGGGCAAAAATCTGCTCGGCGGCACTCCGGGCGGCATCCTCCAGGGAAAGGATCGTCATCGAGGTGCGATCGGGCTGCAGGGCCGCAAAGGCCTCGTCCGAAGTGGCGTGCGACAGGACCTGCGATGTGGCGGGAGCCGGGGCCGGAGCCTCATAGACGGCATCGCCGGCCAGGGCGATGCGCGCGTCGGCAATGCTCCACGTCGTCTTGTCCGTAAGCGGAGCACGCACGCCGAGGTACTTCTGTGCATAGCGCGCATAGGGGCCGCAGAGGACAGCCGTACGCTCGACCGTCAGATCGACGGCAATGACCGACCGGGGCAGATTGACCGAGATTCCCGAAGCACTCTCCGTAGCGCCCTCGGGCACGATATAGGGATTTTGCGCCGTGGCGGCAGCGCCGCAGCACAGCAGAAGCAGAGTCAAAAGACGGAATTTCATACGCGGTTCGTTTGAGATACTGAAAACAAATGTACGTTTTTTTCGCTTGCGGTCAAAATTTCAGGTAAAAATCACGCGTCAGCGCCCGGTATTCGGGAGTATAGCACTCGTGTTCGCCCGTGCCGATAATCAGTTCGGTTCGCTCAAAGCCGACGGCGGCGGCCGCCTCCGGACGCATCAGCTCCAGCAGGCTCCGTTTGGCCGGATGGCGCGGTGTGGTCCGCACGTCGGTGCGGCGCACGGGCTGCAGCTGTCCGGCACAGACGGCCAAAAACCGCCCGGCCTCCTGCACGGGAAGGATAAGCGCAAAACGGCCCGCAGGGGTCAGCAGCCGCAGCACGGCATCGCGCAGCTCCCCGAAGGTGAGGTGCACGGCATGGCGTGCGGCCGTACGGCCCGCATCGGGGCAGGTAAGCGAATCGACGAAAAAGGGCGGATTCGAGACGATGAGATCGAACGGCGCATCATGAAAAGTCTGGACGGCACAGGTGCGGAACGTCAGGCGATCCCCCCACGGTGAGGCAGCGGCATTTTCGCGGGCCTGCTCCACGGTGTCGATATCGACCCCCACAATGCGGGCCCCGGGAAGGCGCTGCGCCAGCATCAGGGCGATAAGGCCCGTGCCGGTACCTATATCGAGGACCCGCCGGTCGGCGGCAGAGGTCGAAGCCCACGCCCCGAGAAGCACGCCGTCAGTGCCGACCTTCATCGGGCAGCGGTCCTGGCGGATGGTGAACTGTTTGAAACGGAACATGGCTTAAAACTTCAAAGCGCCGTCGATACCGGCGCCGAACAGGGAAAAATCGTAATGTGCAGGGTCTTCGGCATCGAACGTGCGGAGCGCCGCGGTAAGCTCCTCAACGGCCCGCCAGTCGTTTTGCCGGCGTGTGAGAAGTCCCAGAGCCCGGGCCGTACGTCCCACATGCAGGTCCAGCGGAAGGCGCAGCGCAGACATCGGGATCCGCTGCCAGAGACCGAAATCGACACCCCGGTCGTCGCGGCGTACCATCCACCGCAGGTACATGCACAGGCGCTTGCAGGCCGCGCCTCGCTCGATGGAGGAGAGGTGTTTTTCGCAGCGCGGCGCGTGTTCCGCTGCGAAAAATTCGCGGCGGAAGCCGGCCAGAACGGCCGGCAGGTCGCCCGTGGCGGCATAGCGGCTTTCGAAAAAGCCGCCAAGGCCCCCGTAGCAGGTATCGAAACGGCGCAGCGCCCGGACAAAGTCGCGGGCATCGCTGCCCCGGAAGGTGCGGTGGACAAAGGCATCCAGTCCTGCCAGTTCGCGTTCCGAGGCGTGGCGCACGAAATCGGCCGGAGCGTCGTCCATATAGCGCATCAGGCGGTGGCCGTTGCGGACGATCTGCGGGCGGCTGCCCCAGGCGATCGTCGCGGCGAAGAAGCCCGCGATTTCCCGGTCGGCGGGATCCGTGAAGCGGTGCGGGACCGAAATGGGATCGTCGGGGATGAACTCCGGGCGGTTATAGGTGTCGTGGAGCCGTTCGAGCAGCTCGCGGAGCGACTCCCGGTCAAAGGATGCGTCCATCGGACATGGTGATTTTCCGGTCGGCCATGGCGGCAAGACCTTCGTCGTGCGTTACGATGACGATGGTCTGTCCCAACTCGTCGCGCAGGTCGAAGAAGAGGCGGTGGATCTCCTCGCGGTTGCGCGTATCGAGGTTGCCCGAAGGTTCGTCGGCCAGGAGGACCGCCGGAGCGTTGATGAGGGCCCGGGCGATGGCTACGCGTTGCTGCTCGCCGCCGGAGAGTTGTCCGGGGCGGTGGTCGCGGCGGGCCGCAAGGCCCACCAGCGAGAGCAGCTCATCGGCACGCCGCTCAACCTCGGCACGCGGCCGCCGGCCGATATAGCCCGGAATGCAGACATTCTCGAAGGCCGAAAATTCGGGAAGCAGGTGGTGGAACTGGAAGACGAAGCCGATGCGTTCGTTGCGGAACTGCGACAGGGCCCGGTCGCCGAGCGCAAAGGGATCGGCACCGTCGATCTCCACACGGCCCGCATCGGGACGCGAAAGCGTGCCGATGATCTGCAGCAGCGTCGTCTTGCCTGCGCCGCTGGCTCCCACAACAGAAACCACTTCACGCGGCGCCACCTCGAGCGATACGCCCCGGAGCACCTCCAGTGATCCGAAGCTCTTGTGTATGTCCAAAACCCGTATCATGTGCATCTTGTCTTGTCAGTGTTTGTTCTGTTCATAAATCCGGAACAGCCGGACCGTATCGGCAGCCTCGCGCACGTCGTGCACGCGCAAGATCCTTGCACCCTGCCGCAGGCACTCCCAGTCCAGCGCGACCGTGCCGGCAAGCGACTCCTCGGGAGTCGTATCGAGCGCCTTGTAGATCATCGACTTGCGCGAAAGACCCGCCAGCACCGGGAATCCCAGTTCGCACAGGCGGTGCAGGCCGGAGAGCAGTTCGTAATTCTGGTCCACGGTCTTGGCAAAGCCGAAGCCCGGATCGAGGATGATCCGTTCGCGGCGGATGCCCGCGGCCAAAAACCGCTCCACGCGCTCGCGGAAATAGGAGACCACCTCCGTGGTGATGTCCCGGCGGTACTCCGTAAGCGACTGCATCGTCTGCGGGTCGCCCTTCATGTGCATGGCGATATAAGGAACCCCATAACGGGCGACAACGTCGAGCATCTGCGGATCGAGCTCCCCGGCCGAAATGTCGTTGATGATGACCGGACCGAACTCATCGAGGACCCGCCGGGCAACCTCGCTGCGGAAGGTATCGACCGAGACGACCGCATCGGGAGCCAGCCGCCGCGCGGCCCCGACACCCGCCTTCACGCGCGCCCACTCCTCCTCAACGGGGACCTCGGCAGCACCGGGGCGTGAGGAGTAGCCGCCGACATCGAGGATCGTGGCACCCTCCCCCACGGCTTCAAGAATACGCCGTTCGATGGTCTCGGGCGTACGGGTGCGACTTCCGGCATAGAACGAGTCGGGAGTAACGTTCACAATGGCCATCACCTGCGGCGCGGCCCAGTGTAGATCAACGATTGCGGGCTTCATGGCGGAAACGGCGGTCGAGGGTTTCAACGGCGGGCTCGAGTTCCTCCTCGAGGATATTGACCAGCGAAAAATCGGCCCGGGCACAGAGCGTATCGTCGTCCGTCTGGGCCGCAATACGGCGGCGGACCGACTCGGCATCGCATCCGTCGCGGCGGCAGGTGCGCTCGACGCGCAGTTCGAGCGGCGCCAGCACGGCGACCGTACGATCGACTTCGGAAGCGAAGCCCGCCTCGAAGAGGATGGCGCTCTCAAGGATCACATACTCCGACGGCTGCCGTTCGGCCCAGGCGGCGAAGTCGGCACGCACGGCCGGGTGTACCAACCGATCCAGATCGGCCAGGGCCTGCGGATCGGAAAAGACGATTCGGGCCAGACGGGCCCGGTCGAGTGTGCCGTCGTCGCGGTAGGTTTCCGTTCCGAAACGCGCCTCGATACGAGCCCGCAGCTCTTCGGAGCTGTTCATCATGCGCTTCGCCTCGCTGTCCGAATCATAGACCGCAATGCCACGGGCCGCGAACAGCCGGCAGACGGTACTCTTGCCGCTGCCGATACCTCCCGTTATGCCGACCTTGAACATGCGTCTATTTCTTTTCGGGTGCGTCGATCTCTGGGATCGAATTCACGGAGATGACCTTGATATCGCTGAAACGCACCGAGATGGCATGCTGCAACGACTGGGGATCGATGACCAGCTTCCCTTCATGCCCCTCCTCTTCGGACGGTGTGGTCTGAAGCTCCGCAAGCGGAATGCGCAGCGTCTTGTTCATATAGACCCGATAGCCGAACAGATTGGTTCCCAGGCCCTCGACCACACAGGATATTTCGACGGGCTGTCCGTCGATACTCAAACGGATCGTCTGCTCGGTAGTATAGGTATAACTTAACTTGGCCAGATACCACAGGATGAACGAGGCGACGAGCAACGCCAGAAAGATCGGCGATACATAACGGCGCAGCTTCCGCAGAAAGATGTCGATATACTTTTTCATAACTTCCTGCAAATATAACGCATGATGGTCGCAATGCCAAATTTATTTACGCATTGCACCCCGTCGCGGGGAAATCCTCCGGCAGAAGAGGATACCTATTAATAAAAGAGGGGCCGTTCCCGATCGGAACGTCCCCTCATTCGGATTGCGGAGTCGATTACTTCTCCTCGTCGAGCTTGGCACGCTTCTTCATCAGATCGTAGGCCATGGGCGTCGCGATGAAGATCGTGGCAGCCGTACCGACGATGACACCGATGATCAGCGCGAAGATGAAGCCGCGGATCGTCTCGCCGCCGAAGACGACGATAGCCAGCAGCGTTACGAGCGTCGTACCCGACGTGTTGATCGTACGCGACAGCGTCGAGTTGATGGCGCCGTTCACGAGCTCCTTCAGATTGCGCTTCGGATAGAGCGTCATGTACTCGCGGATTCGGTCGAAGACCACCACCGTATCGTTGATCGCGTATCCGATGATCGTCAGAATAGCCGCGATGAAAGCCTGGTTCACCTCCAGGTTGAAGGGCAGGATGCCGTAGAACATCGAGAAAATACCGATGATGAGCAGGGCATTGAAGGCCAGGGCCAGCGTGGCTCCCGTAGCCCACTGCCAACGCTTGAAGCGGAAGGTGATGTAGAGTCCGATGGCGATCAGCGAGAAGAGCACCGAATAGATGGCGTTCCACGTCATGTCCTGAGCGATCGAAGGTCCGATCTTGTCGGCCGTCAGAATACCGTTCAGGTCGGTCTGCGTGTTGCGGAACTGATCGAAGGAGATCTCATAGGAGTAGAGCGGCTTCACGGCGTCGTAGAGGATGCGCTCCACCTCGGCCGTAGCCTCGTCCGACGTATCGTCGTAACGGTACTGCGTTACGATACGCATCTGGTTCTCGTTGCCGTACTGCTTCACCTCGATACTGATCGACGAAGCATCGGCGTTGTCGATCTTTGCAAAGGCCTCGGTGAGGTTCTGGCGAACCTCCTCGGCCGATACGGCCTTGTCGAAGCGAACCACATAGGCGCGACCGCCCGTGAACTCGGCACCCAGATTCAGACCGCGCACGGCAAACGATGCGAACGACAGAACCATCAGGGCAATGGAGATCACATAGGCAACCTTGCGCTTGCTGATGAAATCGATATGCGTGTTATTGAGGAAGTTCTCCGACCACTTGTACGAGAAGGAGATCGTACCCCACTTCGCAACGATCCACTCGATCAGCAGACGCGTGATGAAGATGGCGCAGAAGACCGACGTGAGGATACCGATGATCAGCGTCGTTGCAAAGCCCTGAATAGGACCCGTACCGAAGACGAAGAGCACGACACCCGTGATAATCGTCGTCAGCTGACCGTCGATGATGGCCGAGTATGCCTTCGAGAAACCATCCTTGATGGCCAGCGAAAGGCCCTTGCCGCCGCGAAGCTCCTCCTTGATACGTTCGTAGATAATGACGTTCGCATCCACGGCCATACCCATTGTCAGTACGATACCGGCAATACCCGGAAGGGTCAGCACGGCGCCGAACGAAACAAGCACGCCCATCAGCAGGAAGACGTTGATAAGAAGCGCCACGTCGGCCATCCATCCCGCCGTCTTGTAGAACAGACCCATATAGAGAAGTACCAGGATGAAGGCGATCACGAACGAGAGCATACCCGCATTGATCGACTTCTGACCCAGCGAAGGACCTACGACCGTATCCTGGATGATCTTGGCCGGAGCGGGAACCTTACCCGAGTTGAGCACGTTGGCAAGGTCCTGGGCCTCCTGGATCGTGAAGTCGCCCGTAATCGACGACTGGCCCTTGTCGATCTTGCCGTTCACGCGGGGAGCCGAATAGACATAATCGTCGAGTACGATGGCAATGCACTTGCCGACGTTCTCGCCCGTCAGACGCGCCCACTCCTGCGTACCCTCGGCATTCATCGTCATCGAAACCTCGGCCGTGGCACCGCGCTGCGCATACTGCTCGCGCGCATCGGTTACGACCGAACCGTCGAGCGGAGCCTTGCCGTCGGGCGTCGAAACCTTGATGGCATAGAGGTAGTAGCGGCCGTCGATATGGTCGTCGCCCTTGACCGCCCACTTGAAGGTGATGTCGGCCGGAAGAAGCTCGCGAACCGAAGGCTGCGACAGGTAGGCATTGACGGCAGCCATGTCGGCCTTATAGGCGGCACCGATGGCGGCACCTCCGGCATATGAAGGATCAAGCACGGCAAAGAGCGGGTTCTCCTCGCGGCTGAAATTGCCGCCCTGGGCAACTTCGGCGGCAGGGGCCTGCTCGGAAGCGCCCACCTCGGCGATAAGTCCGCTCTCTGTGGCCGTCGTGTCGGCAGCCGATGCTTCGGCGGCAACAGCCTCAACACCCTCCTCGGTGGAAACCTCCGCCGTCTGCTCGGTCATCTCCGACTTGAGCAGTTTGTCGGCCGATACGAGCATCGGAAGGATCTCGCGGGCATCGTAGGTCGTCCAGAACTCCAGCGATGCCGTACCCTGCAGCAGGTCGCGGACACGCTGCGGCTCCTTCACACCCGGAAGCTCGACCAGAATACGGTGCGAGTTCGGCAGACGCATGATGTTGGGCTGCGTTACGCCGAAGTGGTCGATACGGCTGCGGAGCACGTTGAACGATGCGGCGATGGCCGCCTCGGTCTCCTGCTTGAGCATCTTCTCCACATCGGCATCCGAACTCTCGAGCGTGATATCCTTGCGGTCGGGGCTGACGAAAAGCGCAGCAAGCGGCTGACCGCCCGAAACACGCTCGTAAGCCTTTACGAAAACACCGATATAGTCGCTCGACGTACCCTGCTTCAGGGCCTCGTTGGCCTCCGCGATGGCGGCCTGGAACGAAGGATCCATCTGGCTGTCGCCGGCAAGAGCCTTGACCACATCCTCGACCTGAACCTCCAGCATGACGTTCATACCGCCCTTCAGGTCCAGACCCAGGTTCAGTTCCTTACCCTTGCACTCCTTGTAGGTGAACTTGCGCAGGCCCATATTGTAGACCGGCAGGTTCTGCACCGAATCGAGGTAGTGCTGCTCGGCACCCGACTGCTCGTCGAGCGGGAACTGTGCGGCGTACTCGGCCGCCTTCTTCTCTACGCTACGCGTCTTGAACGTAAACGAGAGCTGATAAACGCACGCGAGCACAAGCAGTACCGCGATGAGTTTAATAAAACCTTTACTTTGCATTTGCGTGAAAAAAATTTGTTATTATTTGTTGTAATTCATTCATTACGCACAATAGCACGCAAAGATAAAAAAAAAGAATTGAAAATATGTATCCCCGCCGAAAAATCTCTATTTTTGGGGCGTCATGATCCGCTACACCGAATACAAGTACCATCTGGCAGCCCTTTTTACGGTCTGCGTATGGGGCGCGACGTTCGTCTCGACCAAAGCGCTGATCGCCGCAGGTCTCACCCCCGAGGAGATCTTCTTCATACGCTTCGTGATGGCCTATCTGGGCATGATCCCCTTTGCGCCGCGCAAACTTCTGGCCGACAGCCTCCGCGACGAGGCGCTGCTGCTCGCCGCCGGAATAAGCGGCGGATCGCTCTATTTCCTGCTCGAAAACGTCGCCCTGGAGTATGCCCCGGCATCGAACGTCTCGCTGATCGTCTGCACGGCGCCCGTATGGACCGCACTCGCACTCGGCCTGACCGACCGCAGCGAACGCATGACGCGCCGCCAGGCGGGCGGTGCCGCACTGGCCGCGGCAGGCATGGCGCTCGTCGTCCTCAACGGCCGATTCGTCCTGCACCTCGCACCGGCAGGAGACCTGCTGGCGCTGGCGGCCGCCCTGATGTGGATGGTCTACTCGCTGGTAATCAAACGCCTCGGAGACCGCTACGCTGCGGCATTCGTCGCCCGGAAGGTCTTTTTCTACGGCATCCTGACCATTCTGCCCGTATTCCTCCTGCGGCCGTTCGACGTCCCGGCCGCACAACTCGCACAACCCGTCGTTTGGGGCAACCTGCTCTTTCTGGGCATCGTGGCCTCGGGCGTCTGTTATGCCCTCTGGAACGTCGCCATGCTCCGGCTGGGCGCCGTACGGGCCACGAACTACATCTATATCAATCCGTTGGTTACAATGCTCACGGCGGCACTCTGTATCGGCGAGCGCATCACCCTCGCAGCCATGGCGGGTGCCGCAATGATTCTCTACGGCATGTGGTGCGCGGAGCGGACCGGCAAAAGAAGCTAATTCCGAAGCCCGGAGGCGGATTTTCCGATCCTTTTCGTATCTTTGGGAAACAAATTCCCAAATCCGCATGAAAAAACTCCTTCTCTGCTGCTGTGCCGCCCTGCTCGCCGCAAGCGCCGCAGCACAATCCGGGTATGTGCCGGCTCCCGAAAACATCGCCGCACGGCGGCAGTTCGCCGACGCCCGTTTCGGAATCTTCATCCACTGGGGTCTCTATGCCCTGCTCGGGCAGGGCGAATGGGTGATGACCAACCTCGACATCGACCGCGACGAATATGCCAAACTCGCCGGAGGATTCTATCCGGCACGGTTCAACGCCCGGGAATGGGTTACGGCATTCCGCGAGGCCGGGGCCCGCTACATCTGTTTCACGACGCGCCATCACGACGGATTCTCGATGTTCCGCACGGCCCGGTCGCCCTACAACGTCGTCGATGCCACGCCCTTTGCGCGCGACGTGGTGCGCGAACTGGCCGAGGAGTGCCACCGGCAGGGGCTGGGCGTGCACTTCTACTACTCGCTCATCGACTGGTGGCGCGAGGATGCCCCGCGCGGGAGAACCGGACGCGGCACGGGCCGCGATCCCGAAAAGGAGGATCCCGACGCCTACTTCGCCTTCATGAAGGCGCAGCTCACCGAGCTGCTCACGCAATACGGTCCCGTGGGGGCCATCTGGTTCGACGGCGTATGGGATCAGGACGAGAATCCCTCGTTCGACTGGCTGCTCGGAGAGTTATACGGGCTCATACACCAGCTCCAGCCGGCCTGTCTGGTGGTGAACAACCACCACCTCGCGCCTTTCGAGGGGGAGGATGCGCAGACCTTCGAACGCGACCTGCCCGGGGAGAACACCGCCGGACTGTCGGGACAGGAGGTAAGCCGCCTGCCGCTCGAGACCTGCCAGACGATGAACGGGTCGTGGGGCTACCGCATCACGGACCGGAACTACAAATCGACCGACGATCTGATCCGTTACCTTGCAGGGGCAGCCGGACGCGGCGGCAACCTGCTGCTCAACGTCGGGCCGCAGCCCGACGGCGCGCTGCCCGAGGCGGCGCTCGAACGCCTCGCAGGGATCGGCGCCTGGATGCGCGAAAATGCTTCCACAATCTGTGGGACGGAGGCCGGGCCCGTAACGCCACGCGCCTGGGGCGTTACGACCCGTTGCGGCGACCGGGTCTACGTCCATATTCTCGACTGGCCCGACACGGAGCTCTTCGTTCCGATCCGCGGCATGCGCGTCCGCAAGGCGGCAAACTTCGCCGACGGCCAAAAGATCGGATTCCGGCAGGACGAGGAGGGCGTAACGCTCCGGCTGGGCGCGGTGCCCGAAACGCCGGACCATATCGTCGTGCTGACCGTCGGGGAGTAACCCCGTCCGAACATACAAAAAAAGCGGAGGAGTGTCGCCACTCCCCCGCTTTTCGTTTCGGAGGCACGGAACTCCGTGCATCCGGGGCCTGCGCCCGATTATTTTACCTCCTCGAACTCGACATCCTCGGGCTGCGATTGTCCGTCGTTCGACTGCGCGCCCGTGTTGGCCTGCTGCTGGCCGGCGCCGGCGTTCTGCTGGGCACCCTGAGCCTGCTGCTGTGCGTAGATGTCCTGCGAGGCGGCCTGCCAGGCGGCGTTGAGCTCCGCGATGGCCGTGTCGATGGCTGCCACGTCGGCATTTTTGTGTGCCTCCTTCAGCTTGCCCAGAGCCGTCTCGATGGCCGCCTTCTTGTCGGCAGGCAGCTTGTCGCCGTACTCCTTGAGCTGCTTCTCGGTGGCAAAGATGTTCGAGTCGGCGGCGTTGATCTTATCAATACGCTCCTTCTCGGCCTTGTCCTTCGCCTCGTTGGCCTTCGCCTCGTCGCGCATGCGCTGGATCTCCTGCTCGGTCAGACCCGACGATGCCTCGATTCGGATCTTCTGCTCCTTGCCCGTGCCCTTGTCCTTGGCCGAAACGTTCAGAATGCCGTTGGCGTCGATATCGAACGTTACCTCAATCTGCGGCACACCGCGCGGTGCGGCCGGAATGCCGTCGAGGTGGAAGCGGCCGATCGACTTGTTGTCGCGGGCCAGCGGACGCTCACCCTGGCAGACGTTGATCTCTACGGAAGGCTGGTTGTCGGCTGCCGTCGAGAAGACTTCCGACTTGCGCGTCGGGATCGTCGTGTTGGCGTCGATGAGCTTCGTCATCACACCGCCCAGCGTCTCGATACCGAGCGACAGCGGCGTAACGTCGAGCAGCAGCACATCCTTCACTTCGCCCGTCAGCACACCACCCTGGATGGCGGCGCCGATAGCTACGACCTCGTCGGGGTTCACCGACTTGTTGGGCGTCTTGCCGAAGAAGTCGGCGACGATCTTCTGGATGGCGGGGATACGCGTCGAACCGCCCACGAGGATCACCTCGTCGATCTGCGAAGCCTCCAGACCCGCATCACGCAGCGCCAGCTTGCACGGCTCGACGGTCTTGCGGATCAGATGGTCGCACAACTGCTCGAACTTGGCGCGCGTCAGCGTCATCACCAGGTGCTGCGGAATGCCGTTCACGGGCATGATGTACGGCAGGTTGATCTCCGTCGTCGTCGAAGACGAGAGTTCGATCTTCGCCTTCTCGGCAGCCTCCTTCAGTCGCTGCAGCGCCATCGGGTCCTCACGCAGGTCGATGCCGTGCTCGGCCTTGAAGGCCTCAGCCATATAGTCGATCAGCACATGGTCGAAGTCATCGCCTCCGAGGTGCGTATCACCGTTCGTGGACTTCACCTCGAAGACGCCGTCGCCCAGCTCCAGAATCGAGATATCGAACGTACCGCCGCCCAGGTCGTACACGGCGATCTTCATGTCGTTCTGCTTCTTGTCCAGACCGTAGGCCAGGGCTGCGGCCGTAGGCTCGTTGATGATTCGGCGAACCTTCAGACCCGCGATCTCGCCGGCCTCCTTCGTAGCCTGACGCTGCGAATCGGAGAAGTAGGCCGGAACCGTGATCACCGCCTCGGTAACCTCCTGGCCCAAATAATCCTCGGCCGTCTTCTTCATCTTCTGAAGAATGATCGCCGAGATCTCCTGCGGCGTATAGAGACGTCCGTCGATATCGACACGCGGCGTGTTGTTGTCGCCACGGACGATCGAATAGGGAGCACGGGCGATGTCGGCCGTTACCTTGTCGTAGGTCTCACCCATGAAACGCTTGATCGAGAAGACCGTGCGCTTGGGGTTCGTGATCGCCTGACGCTTGGCGGGATCTCCCACCTTGCGCTCCCCGTCGGCCGTGAATGCCACGACAGACGGCGTCGTGCGGTGTCCCTCCGAGTTGGGGATAACCACGGGCTCGTTGCCCTCCATCACTGCCACGCAGGAGTTCGTAGTTCCTAAATCGATACCAATAATCTTTGCCATAACTGTACTATGTTTTTAATTGTTCTTTTTCCGTTGTTGCTCCGCACCCCTTCGCTCTCGGGCTCCGGTCGTCGGATACGCCCTACCTTCAAACAAAGGTTGTACCAAACAGAAATTACTGCCAATTTGACAGCCCGATGACAAAAAAACGGGCCGACCGACCTCCGACATCCGGCATTTTGGCATTTTGGCAGGACCCGCCATCGAAGCGGCTCACACCCGTGATGGATCCGCACGGATACCCGCCCAGCAGCGGGCTCAATATATAAAGGAGTGATTGGCTCTGCCGAAGAGAAAAAAATACCGGAACCCCTTTCCGGATTCCGGTACTGCATCCGGCCGATTGCCGGACAAATCCTATGTCTTATCGCTGCTGCTCGCTCAAGATGCGCATCGCCACATCGAGTATCGTCGTATCATCGAGCGTTACCACGCCGCCGTCCGGTCCCGGTTCGAAATGAACCCCGACGCACTCCTTCGCCTCGTGGCTGCCTCCGAAATAGTTGCGGACAGTTTCTACATCGATTCCCAGTTCATCTGCAATGCGTTGCGAACTGCCGCTCGGCAGCCGGTCCTTGATACGACGCAACTCGTTAAATGTGATAATCATATCAGTTGAATTTTAGGTGTTACACTTCTGCACAACTAAATTAATACAATTTTGCGGATTTACAAAATTTCTGCCCGAAAAAGTGGCACAAAACCGGAAAAACCGGTTACGCATCGAAAAAAACCGAAAGCAGGACGAAACGGCACGGGAGAAATGCATCCGTCCGCATCGGAATCGTCTTCCGGGGCGGTACCGGACCGCAATGCCTCCCTCCGAAGATAGATCCGGGCGGACAAAAAAGAACTCCCGCGAAATAACTTTCGCGGGAGCTCATGCCATCCAAATCCGAAACGGCTAATCCTCGTCGTCGGGCTCGATGTAGAGTTCGAAGATAAGCGGCGTGAAGGGCGGAATCTCCGTACTGATGGTCGTCTCGCTCTCCGAATCGTCGGTCGTCGTACCGTACCCGTAACCATACCCGTACCCGTAATAGGGATTGTAGTAGCCACCGTAGTAACTGCCGTAGTAGCCGCCGTAGTAACCTCCGTAGTAGCCGCTGTTTCCGTAGTAGCTGTTGTAATAGCTCAAATAATTGAGGTAGTCCCAATAGGACGACGAATAGCCGCTGCTGTCCGTGGTCGTACCGCCCGAACGGCCGGTCGAACCGTAGCAGTTCGTCGAGGTGGCGATGATCGCGGCCCACTGTCCGTACTGCAGGTTGGGAACCGTATAGTACCACGCCGTAATGGCACCACCCTCTTTGGGCGTATATTCGGATACCTTGCCCTCGGAAACGACCTCACCGTAGATGATCTGCTTCACCTCGTCGATGTTCGTGTCGAAGATAAAGCCGTCGAGGAAGCGGCCGATATACCAGATCTTCGCCGTACCGTCGAGCTTCACCGTATCGGCCTTCAACTCCTTGATGCCGGGATAGGGCTCGTCCTCGTCGGGATGGAAGCGCTTGACGAGCGCCTCGTTGATCTGCGCCTCGAGCGTCGCCATCGAGGCGGCGTCGGCATAGGGAAGATATCCCGAGGCATAGGGTTTGGGGAAAGTCAGCCCCTTGACGGCCGGGTTGAAACGGTAATTGACATAGACCTGCGGGATGGAGTCGTTGGCGCTGACCCACTCCTCGGCCACGTTGTAGGGATGATCCGCATCCTCGGGATCTTCGGGGAGCGGCTTGGCATCCGCCGTCTCATCGTCATTGTCGTAAATCTTCAGACCGCCGTTCGTCTCATTGCAGAAGGTATCGACCTCGTGGCCCTCCTTCTCGAGCGGGTTCTTGACCGTATCGCAGATCGTCATCGTAACGATGAAAGGACGCTGCGCATCGAGCGTGAAGGTCTGGTTGTCGTCGTTCTGACCCTCATAACCACCATCGCCCGAGACACCGCTCGAACCCACGACGCGCGAAGGCATGTAAAGCACCACCTTCGAGCCCTCGCGAAGCCGGATCTCCGTATCCAGACCGCGCGCCGAGGCGTAGTCGGGATCCAGATACAGCGTGTTGCGCATGGCCAGGTAGGTACCTTCGATCTGTCCGGAACTCGTGGCATAGCTCTCGCCGCAGTAACGGTAATAGGGCACATAGTGCGTGTATTTGGTGAAAGAACCCACCTGATGCGCTTCGGCGGCATTGCGCGTGAGGATGATGTTGCCGCTCAAGTCGCGTCCCGAGAAGTCGAACGACACCCAGCAGACCGTATCGCTGATCGGCGCAGCATTCATGTCGCCCGCCTCCAGCACATCGACATAATAGCCGCCGTCGGACTGGTAGTTCTTGACCAACTCGGGCCGGTGCTGGTGCATCCAGGCCTCGAGAGCCTGGTTCTCGAACTTGTCGAACGACTCGGTCTCCTCCTTCGCGCAGGAAGAAAGCAGCAGCACGGCCATCGCCGCAAGACACCATATACGGGTATACAATTTCATATCTCGTAAAATTCTCATTTCCATATCAATTTAAAGCAGAGCGTCATTCAACCGCCTCGACGGTGAAAAACCACGCCACGGGACTCTCGCGGGGTATCGTGCTGAAGTTCGCGTCCCCGTAGGCCATGTTGTAGGTCATGTAAGCCTCGACCTCATCGCCCTCGCGACATCCCAGTAACGCATAACGCAGCCCTTTTAGTATGTCACCGCGCATGTCGAGCGTCAGCGGCTCGAACGACCAGGCATCCTCGGCAAGCCCCAGCTCAAGATAGGCGCTGCGGAGCAGCGGATCGTTCGAATAGTAAGGGAACGTGCTGTCGGTGATCGTCGAAAAGGTGAAGACATAGGCCCGGAAGGTGATCGTTACCTTCGACGAAGCCTCGACTACCCTTTTCTGGTCCCGGCCAGGTGCGTAATAGTTGTCGATATACCGATAGACCGTGTTACCCGAGACCGTATAGAAGGGCTGCTGCGCCTCCTGGTCGGCATCCGACTCCGCAACAAGCGCCGGGGCGTGGGACGACGTGAGGAAGGAGACGATCTTGTCCCGCTGGTTGGGAAGCACCTCCTCGTCGGAACACGAAAGGCAGCACACCGCAACCAGTGCGACAAAGGCGTATGACCACAATCTTTTCATCGGCATAGAATCGTGCAAATTTACAAAAACAATCCGATTTACGAACAACAAACGCAAAAAAACGCCCCTTCGTATGCCGAAGCTGCCGGCCGGAACACAAAAAAAGGGACGGATATCACTATCCGTCCCGAAATATGGAAGTAATTGGGATCCCAATTATTCCGCAAGCGTAAATGCCTTGTTGATATCCTCGACGGACATCAGATTCGAGAAGTTGTTCCCGTCGCAGATCCAGATAACGGAAGTCGTCAGATTATCCGCACCGGCACCCTTCACATAGTTGCCGGAGATGTTCATGTTGGCAAAGCGGAAGCCCAGAATGGTAATGGCGGAATCCTTGCAATACTCGCTGGAAACATTTTCAAAGGTACAGCCGGTAATTTCCACCGTAGCAGTCTCATTGACTGCATAACCATTGTCGCGCAGTTCGAGATGGATATAACGGTTGCCTTTCTTCGTATTCTTGAACGTACTGTTCCGGATTACGACCGACTCGATATCCTTGTCCGTCAGCTGAATAGCATCCCATTCCGCATCGACGAACGTGCAGTTCTCGAACGTAAGGTTCTTGCAGTTGCCTCCGGTAACATAGACAGCGGAACCGTTTTTCGAGGCATTGTGTCCATTGGCAAAGGTCAGATTCCTAACCGTAACCGACGATCCGTTGAAATAGACGGGCGAACCTTCGAACGTTACACCCTGGCCGTCCAGCACGACATCCTCGTTGAACGAAACCGGGGCCGTCAGAACCACGGTATTCGAGCCGCTTTCAACAGCGGAGGCAATCGCATTCTGGATCTCGGCGGCCGAATCGACCTTCACGCCGGGAACAACCTCGTAGGTGGCGGGATTGTCGCTCACCTTCTCCGAGGAGTAGCCCGCGGCCACGAAGTTCGTACCCGCACCCTCGGCACGGTTGTTGGCCGGATCGAAATTCACGAACGTTCCGCCCGTGATGCTGACCTTGGCCGTGCCGTTCTTGTAATTCGCATCCAGGCAGTTGATCAGATAGTTGGTACCCCAGGTCGGGTATTCATCCGTCTTGACAAGATCGAAGGTTCCGCCCTTGATCTCGACAGTTCCCTTATGCACATAGACAGCATCCACATAGCCGAGGTAGGTGCCGCTCTCGATGACCACATGTCCGCCGTTGCGGATATCCAGGCCATAGACACCGTTGCCCCCGGACTGAACCGTACCGTTCTTGATGGTGAGGTTGCCGCCCAGCACCGAAACAACCGACCAGGTTACATTACCGTCCCAGGTATCGTCCGATGCGATGGTATGACCGCCCAGATCGAGGTCGAGGGTCTTTCCGGCAGGCACGATGATCGGCTCCTTCAGCACAAGATCCTCCTCCAGGGTAAAGGTACCGCCCTCCATGGCCGCAACCGTAAGCGCATTCTCATAGTACTGCAGCACACGCGAAACGGAAACCTCCTGTCCTTCCTTATCGATAAGCGTAACCTTCAGAATCGCCTTGTCTCCATTGGCGGCATCGACGGGCGTTACACGGACCTTGGCATTATTCTGATAAACGCCATCGGCAAAGGCCGGCTTAGTCAGATCAACCTGCCACGGCGAAGCTGCACGGGTCTGGATATCCATGCCCGTACCGGCACTGTTCTTCACTTCGGCAACCATGGCCGTATAGTCCGACTCCTTGAGCCCCTGCGGCAATACGATGGCAACATCCGAACCTTTGGCATACACGGTGAAGGGCTCATAGCTGTCAAAGCCTACGGTCAAGGTGTTGGCGCGCGGAACAATCAGCTGCGTACCATCCACCAGCGTGAAAATCACATTATCCGGATCGCTCGTGTAATCGACGCCATTCTCGGCGAAGACCGCGTCGCCCTTGTCGCCTTTATCACCATCTTCGCCTTTCTCGCCGGTAGCCTTCACGCCCGTAGAGGCCCAGGTAACTCCGCCGTCGGTCGAAATCTCCCATTCATTGCTGTCAGCATTGATCCGAACCTGGGGAGCAATGGCATCCTCACCCTGGGCCTTCACACCCGTATCCGTCGTGCCGATCCACCAGTTGCCGTCCTTGATATAGGGAGTCTGACCATCGTCGCCCGTATCACCCTGGGCCTTCACGCCCGTATCCGTCGTGCCGATCCACCAGTTGCCATCCTTGATATAGGGAGTCTGGCCGTCATCGCCCGTGTCGCCTTTGGGACCCGTCACGGGGATCTTGTTGCCGGCCCCATCGGTCATAAATTCAGCTGCGGCATCGCCGATCTTCACGGTCCAGTAATAGACCCCGTCCGTATCCTTCGCTACACCGATAACCGGAGTCTCACCATCGATACCGTCCACTCCATGCTTGATGGTAATCGACTCACCGGTCTGGAACGTAATCGTATAACCGACCTCAATGCCGTTTTCCTTCACGGGAGTTATGTCGGTGATGAAGTTCTTCTCTTCAAGAGCCTTGACAAGGCTTTGGAGAGACTGGATGTCCGAATTGACAGACTTCTGCCAGGCCTCAAGTGCTGCTACCCGGTTTTCGAGATCTTCGATATCGGCACGAAGTTCCGAATCATCGTACTCGTCGCTGCAGGACGAAAACACCAATGTGCTTACACACATCAGTAACCATGCAATCCTGCGACAGAAAAACGTCGCAAACGTGTAAACCTTCTTCATGTTGTTTGGATTAAGAATAAAACAATGTATCTGTTTACCCAACAGGCAATTAGAGACACAGCGACAGAGATTTCAAGAAAGAGCATGCACAGTACTACACATCAACAGTCTGCCACACATCCCCAACAATACCTAATCAAGATACAAAGATAGCAAAAAAATCCCAACAGGTAGCACGCAAAGATTAAAAAATTGTGAAAAACAGGCAAAAGGATCCTTTCAGAGAGCCCGTTATTCTCGGGACATGGCAAGGACGCATGGCGAGATAACGCCTTGCATCCGAACAGAAACGGAAGCACTCCGCACGGTCGAGCCTTCGCTCGCCGACGAATCCGAGAAATAAGGATGTCAGATCAAAGCCGCTTGAGCGACATGCGCACCAGCTCCTCGACCGAAGCCGACGGAGTCTCCCGCAGCACCCCGCGCAGCACCTTTTCGGCCGCCGTGCGCGCAAAGCCCAGCATGACCAGCGCGGCAAGGGCCTCGTCGAAATTCCCGCTGTCGGCAACAGGTGCCGCGGCATCCGCTTCGGCACCGAGCGCCGTGAGCTTGCCCGTGAGTTCCACGATGATCTTCTGCGCCGTCTTCAGGCCCAGCCCCTTGACATTCTTCAGCAGCACGGCATTGCCCGTGGAGATGATGTTCTGCAACTCCCGCGGCGAATAGGTCGAGAGGATCATCCGCGCCGTATTGCCCCCGACGCCCGAAACGCCGATCAGCAGGCGGAAAAGTTCCCGTTCGACACGCGTCGAAAAACCGTAGAGCAACTGGGCATCCTCCCGGACCACATAGTGCACATAGAGCTTCGCCCGTTCGGCATGCTCGATGGCCGAGAAGGTTTCGAGCGAGATGTTGAGGTAGTAGCCGACACCTCCGGCATCGAGAATCGCATAGGTCGGAGCCACCTCGGCGATTGTGCCGCTGATATATTCGTACATGATTGTCAAATTTTGGTCGCAGACAGGCAAAAATAAAGATTTTTTCCTACCTTTGTGTCCCAAAGGAGAAATAATTACCAAAAAACAGCATACCCAATATGAAAAAAATTCTCTTCCCGCTCCTGGCCGCAGCGCTCGCCATGACCGCCTGCGACTCGAAAACGACGGAGCAGGCCGCAGGCGCCGAGGCGCAGACCGAAGCGACGGCCCAGATCGGATCGAGCGACATCGCCTATGTACAGGTCGAGGCGGTGCTGGCCCAGTGCGACCTCTTCCTCAACGAAGGCAAGGCCCTTCAGGAGAAAACCGAGAAAGCCCAGAAAAGCTGGGCCCAGCGCGAGCAGAGCCTCCAGGCCGAAGCCGCCCAGCTGCAGGAAAAATACCAGAAAGGCCTGATTACCACACGCGACGCGCAGGCCCAGCAGGAAAGCATCCAGCAGCGTGTGGCCTCCTATCAGAACAACGCACAGAAAGAGGCCCAGACGCTCGACGAAGAGAATTACGTCTTCACGAACCGTGCACAGGACCTGCTCCAGCGCGCCGTGCAGGAGATCAACGCCGACAAGCGCTACAAGCTCATCATCAACGCTTCGGCCCTCATAGACGCCGACACGACACTCAACATCACGCCCGCCGTGCTGAAGAAGGTCAATGAGCTCTACGCCGCCGACAAAAAGGCCGACAAGGCGAAAAACTGATCGGACAACCGGTCAAGACGCAAGACGGTTTCCTCCGAATAGCGGGGAAACCGTTTTTTTTCGTACATTTGCACGAAAATGAAAACGAACTAATTTTTCCGGACAGATGGGATTCGTTCCGTTCACATTCATCGACTTCATAGACATCATCCTGGTGGCTGCGATCATGTACTGGATCTACCGCATGACCAAAGGCACCAACGCCCCCTACATCCTTTCGGGAATCATCGCCATATACCTGCTCTGGGTCATCGTCCGGGCTCTCAATATGGAGCTGCTATCGACCATTCTCGGGCAGCTGATCTCGGTAGGCGCCATCGCCCTGATTATCGTCTTCCAGCCCGAGCTGCGACGATTCCTCCAGATGATCGGCATGCGGCAAAAGCACTTCAACTTCATCACCCGCATCTTCTCCTCGGGCGAGGATCCCGTGCAGACGAACGTCGTGCCGATCGTTACGGCCTGCCGCGAAATGTCCGAAGCGAAAATAGGAGCGCTGATCGTCATCGGACTGCGCAGCGACCTGCGACTGATTACCGAAGGCGGCATCGCCATCGACGCCAAGATCTCCACCCCGCTGCTCGAGAACATCTTCTTCAAAAATGCCCCATTGCACGACGGAGCCGTTGTAATCGAAGGCGACCGCATCGTGGCTGCCAAGTGTATTCTCCCGGTAACGCAGAGCGCCGTACCCAAATCCTACGGAACACGCCACCGCGCAGCCATCGGCATGAGCGAAATTTCCGATGCGATCATCATCGTCGTCTCGGAAGAGACGGGAGGAATCTCGATCGCACAGAACGGAGACATTCACCACAACATCAGCCCGCAGCATCTGCAGCAGACCCTGCAGCGCTACCTGGCCCTCAACAGCCGCAAACAGACCAAGGACGAAGTGGCCGAATAGCCGCAGGGCCGAAGAACCACAGGACCGAAGAGCTGTACGCCGGAACAAAATGAAAGCGTCCGCACCTTCAAAGGTGCGGACGCTTTTTCGCAAAACAGACCGCTGTTATTTCAATGTGAAATCCACTACGCCGCGGATATCGTCCGAAGCGGCGCCGACAAAGGCCTTGAAGTCGCCCGGCTCGGCAACCCAGGCACCCTTCGTATCGTCGTAGTACTGCAGCGCCTCGGGCGTGAGCGTAAAGGTTACCGTACGCGTCTGGCTGGGTTCGAGGGCTACCTTTTCGAAGCCCTTGAGCTCCTTGACCGGACGCGGAAGCGCCGAGGCGCAGTCGCCGACATAGAGCTGCACGACCTCCTGGCCGGCCCGCTCGCCCGTATTGGTAACATCGACCGAGATGCGGATCGTGCCATCCGAAGCAAGCTCCGTGCGGTCGCTGCGGATGTTGTCGTAAGCGAAGGTCGTATAGCTCAAGCCGTGGCCGAAGGCGAAGAGCGGCGCGATCTGCTGCTTCTCGGCCCAGCGGTATCCGACGAAGATGCTCTCGTTATACTTCACCGAGTCGCCGCCCGGGTACTCGCCCAGTGCGATGGCGCCGTTGTCCTCCAGACGTACGGGGAAGGTGAAGGGCAGCTTGCCCGAGGGATTCACCGCACCGAAGAGCACATCAGCCAGGGCATTGCCCGCCTCCGAACCCGAATACCATGCCTCCAGCACGGCGGGAACGCGATCGATCCACGGCATCGCTACGGCATTGCCCGAGACGAAGACCGCAACCAGGTGCGGATTAGCCTCGGCAAGCGCCTCGATCAGACGGTCCTGCCCATAGGGAAGCCCCAGTTGCAGGCGGTCGCTGCCCTCGGCATCCTGGTTGGCACTCTTGTTCAGACCGCCGATGAAGATCACGGCATCGGCATCGCGGGCCGCAGCCACGGCATCGGCGATGAGGCGGTCGGCCGTGCGCGTCTCGTTCAGATCCTGCCCGGTCTCCACGCCGTTGAAGCTGCTCGACACGTCGCCGACGTAGCCGCGTTCGTAAACCACCTCGGCGCGCTCGCCGACGGCGGCGAGGATACCCTCCAGCGGCGTCGTCTCGTGTTTCACCTTCAGCGAGGAGGAGCCGCCGCCGATAGTCATCATCTTCACGGCATTCTCGCCGATGACGGCAATGCGTTTCGTCTGCTGCAGATCCAGCGGCAGCACGCCGCCGTCGTTCTTCAGCAGCACCATGCCTTCGCCCGCAATGCGGCGGGCAGCGGCGGCGTGTTCGGGTGAATTGAGCGATCCGAAAGGCTTGCGCGTGTTCATCGCCGTGCGGAAGATCAGGCGCAGCACGCGGCGCACCTTGCCGTCGAGCGTCTCGACCGAAGCCTCGCCCCGGCGGAGCAGGTCGAGGTAGGGAGCCGCCAGGAAGTAGTTGTCGTAGGCGTTGCTGGCACCCCATGTCAGGCCGTCGGTCCACGATCCGTACTCCAGGTCGAGACCGTTGTCGATCGCCTCGCGCGTATCGTGCGTACCGCCCCAGTCGGAGATCACCGTACCGTCGAAGCCCCAGTCGCGTTTGAGAATGTCGTTGAGCAGGTAGCGGTTGTGGCAGCAGTACTCTCCCTTATATTTATTATAGGAGCCCATGATGGCCCAGGCGCCACCCTCCTGGACGGCCGCCTTGAAGGCCGGAAGGTAGATCTCGTACAGGGCCCGGTCATCCACGACGACATCGACGCCGTGACGGTGTACCTCCTGGTTGTTCAGCGCGAAGTGCTTGACACAGGCCGCCACGCCGTTCTGCTGCACGCCCTGCACATAGGGCACGACCATGCGCGACGAAAGATAGGGATCCTCGCCCATATATTCGAAGTTGCGGCCATTGAGCGGCGTGCGGCAGATATTGACGCCCGGGCCGAGCAGCACGTCCTTCTCGCGGTAGCGGGCCTCCTCGCCGACGGACTTGCCGTAGAGGGCCGCCATCTCGGGATTCCACGTCGCCGCAAGGCACGTCAGAGCCGGGAAAGCCGTACAGGAGTCATTCGTCCAGCCGGCCTGGTCCCACTCGTCCCACAGCACCTCGGGACGGATGCCGTGAGGGCCGTCCGTACACCACAGTTCGGGAATGCCGAGACGAGGAACTCCCGCCGAGGAGAATTTCGACTGCGCATGCAGCACGGCAACTTTCTCTTCGAGCGTCATCCGCGAAAGTGCATCCTCGACGCGCCGTTCGATCGGCTGCGTCTCGTCAAGATAGACGGCCACGGTCTCTCCGGAAGGGCGGCCATCGCCGCATGCTGCGGCCGTAAGCACGCCGCAGGCCACACAGGTTTTCATAAGCGTAGATTTTTTCATTTCATTCGGGTATTTTTGTTACATGTTCGGCAGTCCCTGCATCGGGAACAAAGATAGACATTTATCCGCGAAATGGCTCAAAAAAAACGTCCCTCTGCCAGGCAAAGGGACGTTTTGTATACGCTTCTCCGAATTCCGGAGAGGAGATCCGCACCTACTCGGCCGAAGTTTCGGCAGGCTCCGCAGCGGGCTGCTCCGCGGGAAGCTCGGCCTGCGGCATCGCGGGAACCGCCTCCGTGTTGAGCATCTGCTCCTGAAGAGCCTTGGCATCCTTCGAGATCTCCGAATTGCTCTCCGCAACGAGGCCCTTGTCCATGGCCAGCGTGGCAACAAGGCTCAAAACCACAATGGCGATGGCCATCGTCCAGGTAAACTTCTCCAGAAAATTCGTCGTCTCACGCACGCCCATCACCTGATTCGACGCGCCGAAGTTGGCGGCCATGCCGCTCTTGGGATTCTGCACCAGTACCGCGAGAATGATCAGAACGCTCGCAATAAGTATCAGGGCAATGCAAATCGTGTATAACATATCTCAGTCTTTTAATTATTGTTTTTCGGTTTTTTCAATAAGTTCGGCAAAGTAAATACTTTTTTCGGGATTTAGCAAACTTAATTTGCGATAAATTGCCACAGCCTCGTCGCGGAGTCCCTGCGAAAGGTAAACCGCAGCCAGCTCCTCGCTTACGAGTTCGTCCTCGTCGTCCAGATCGGGAGCCGTACGCACCTCCGTATCGGGAGCCGTCTCGTCGGCGACGATACGCAGGTTCTCCTCCTTCAGGAAACGGTCGATAACCTCCCCGGACGTAAGGTGCGTCAGCGCATCGGCATCCACGGCCGCACGGCACAGGGAGCTCTCCCCGCGCCACGGGGCCATGAGCCCGACCAGCGGATCCGTCTCTCCCGAAAGCCGTTCGGCAGCGGCATGCAGCGGAAGGAACCACGCATAACGCTCCAGCGCCGCGGCAAGTTCTTCGGCGGAGGGTTGCGACGCCCCGCAGGGCGAAAGCAGATAGTCGCGCAATCCGGCCATGGGCATCACCAGTTGGAGGCCGAAGCCTGGAAGATATCCGTTACGATCTTATCGACGATGACCGGGATGAGCGTGCCCTCCACCTCCGTAAGCAGCTGCGTCGAGTCGTAGTCCTCGTAGGCCGAGAAGGTGCGGTTGAACGACATGCTGTCGTCGAGGGCATTCGTGAAACGCACCTTGACGGTGATCGTCAGGCGGTTCAGCAAGGCATATTCGTCGCTCGACACGGACGAGGTCGTCGAGGTGTAGTTCGTGATCTCACCCTCGAAGGCGAAGTCGCCGCCCTCATCGACCTGCGTCAGGCGCGTACGCCGCGAAAACATATCCACCAGCGCATCGGTAAGCGTCGAACTCAAAATCGGCGACACCATCGTCGCGTTATTGGGGAAATAGGCCACCGAGAAGGTCTTGGCATCGGGAGGAATCGACGCTCCCGACAACGAATACTTGATGGCCACGCCGCAGCCGGCGAAGAGCGCCGTGCAGCAGAGCATTATGAGCAGCTTGAATTTCATACGTCAGTTTTCGGTTATTCCCAGTTCCTTGATCTTGCGGTAGAGCGTGCGTTCCGACATGAAGAGCTCCGCGGCAGCCTCGCGCCGGCGGCCGTTGTTGCGGCGCAGGGCGCGGATGATCTGCTCGCGCTGCATGTCCGCCTTGGTCTTCTCGCGCGGCGCCTCGTCGGTAACCTCCTCGCTCTCGGCAAACTCCGCAGCCGGCCGGGCCGGCTCCAGCGAGCTCTGGGCCGTCGTGGGAAGCAGCGCCTTGATATCGTGCTGGGGTTCCGCACGGTGTCCCGATGCCTGCTGCATCAGTTCGGTCATCATCCGCTTGAGGTCGTTGATGTCGGCCCGCATGTCGAAGAGCACCTTGTAGAGCAGTTCGCGCTCGGTGGACATGTCGTCGTCAAAACGCGGAGCACCCGCAGCCACGGGAGCACCGGCCTCCTGGGGCGGCAGGTAGCGCGAAAGTATCTCGGAGGTGATGACCCGCGCCGGCTCGATGGCCGAGATCTGTTCGGCGACATTCTTCAGCTGGCGGATATTGCCCCGCCAGTAGTAGTGCATCAGCATCTGCCGCGCCCCCTCGTCGAGCGTTACGGCCGGCATGCGGTACTGCACGGCGACATCGGCGGCAAATTTGCGGAACAGCAGCGGAATGTCCTCGGGACGCTCGCGCAGCGACGGCACGGAGATGGGCACCGTGCTCAAGCGATAGAAAAGGTCTTCGCGGAAACGTCCCTGAACGATAGCCTCCTGGAGGTTCACGTTCGTGGCCGCGACGACCCGTACGTTGGTCTTCTGCACCTTCGACGAACCCACGCGGATAAACTCCCCGGTCTGCAGCACGCGCAGCAGGCGCGCCTGGGTCGAATGCGGCAGTTCGGCAACCTCGTCCAGGAAGATCGTGCCTCCGTCGGCCTCCTCGAAATAACCCTTGCGGGCCTCCGTAGCACCGGTGAAGGCCCCCTTTTCATGTCCGAAAAGTTCCGAGTCGATCGTACCCTCGGGAATCGCCGCACAGTTCACGGCGATGTACTTGTTATGCTTGCGCGCGGAATAGGCATGGATCACCTGCGGGAAAAACTCCTTGCCCACACCGCTCTCGCCCGTTACGAGAACCGTCAGATCGGTGGGCGCCACGCGCAGAGCCACCTCCAGCGCCCGGTCGAGCAGTTCCGAGGTGCCGATGATGCCGAAACGTTGTTTTACGGTTGCGATTTCTGTCATTGCCAAAAAAGTTGGGGTCCGTGGATCCGCGGGCGGTTACATCGGTTGCTCCGAAGTATCCCCGGCGGCAGGAGTTTCGGATGCCTCCGGTGCCGCAGATGCCGGCGCGGAGAAATCGATCCACTCCGCCTCCTCGAGCTGCCGCTCGCGCATGTCGCGGTAATAACCGTAGCCGATGGCGGCAAGTGCCAGCACGGCGGCGATCACGGCGATCCAGATGAAACGATCGGCCCTCCGGCGGGGAGCCCGTCCGACATAGGTATAGGCATTGGTGTTCTTCGGCGGCTTGCCGTAGCGCAGACCCCGGACCGAAGGATCGGGATTCATCTTGGCCGAAGGCGAGATATGCGGCTCGGTAAAGGCCGCCGTCGCGGAGCGTTTCACAGGACGGGGCTCCGGAAAATCCGGGGAAGAACCGATATTTTCAGACGGCGCAGGGACGGCGGCAGCCGGCGCGGGTTCCGCATGGGATTGCGGGATATCGGCCGGCCGGGGATCGGCCGCAGGCGCTGTCGGAGATTCGGGTTGCGGCGGTTCCGGCTCGGCAGACTGTGCAGCCGCGGCCCCTTCGAGCAGCGCCGGATCCGGTTCGTAACGGAAGGCGATGGTCCCGTTCGCCCCGGGACACAGTGTGCCGAAACCGGGCAGCGGGCACGGTGTGCCGTGTTCAACGGCATGGCGCACTTCGAAGACGAAACGGTCGATCTCGCCGGCGGCCTCCAGTTCATGGACGCCCTCGGCCTGCAGCAGGCCGCGCAGCACGCCGTCGTCGCGCTTGAGCAGTTCGGAGAAGAGCACCGTATGCTCCGGCTCCTTGACGATGAAGGCCCCGAGTTGGGGAACAACGAGGCGCTTGTGCGTCTCGAGATATTGCGATATGATACGAATGAGCACGATCGGAATCTCGTTGGTTTATCAGGGTTCAAAATTACCTCTTTCCCGCCAAAAAAACAAGCATCCGGGCCATTCCCTGCACAAAAAGCCCGAAAAAAGAGCCGCCCGCAAAGACCGCACGGAGCATCGCACGGCAATGCGGAGGGCCGAAATGCGATTTTCCTGAAAAATATTCGTACGGGAAGTTGGTTAAACCAAAAATATTCACCTATTTTGCATCGCAAAATCCCGGAAAATCCGGGCGAGCTACTTCGGCCGATTTCAGACAATGTAGCGAAGCCGGATTGACAAAAACCCTACGAACGAAAAATGAAAGACAAGTACATTGACCTGATCGAACAGTCGTTCGACTTCCCGCAGGACGAGTTTTCCGTCGAAGACAGCGAGCTGCTCTTCCACGACATCCCGCTCATGGAGCTGATCAAACAGTACGGCACACCGCTCAAGATCACCTACCTGCCGAAGATCTCCCAGCAGATCAACCGCGCCAAACGCATGTTCAATGTGGCAATGGCCAAGGTCGATTACAAGGGCTCGTACAACTACTGCTACTGCACCAAGTCGAGCCACTTCTCGTTCGTCCTCGAGGAGGCCATGAAGAACGACATCCACCTCGAAACCTCCTCGGCCTACGACATCCACATCATCAACGCCCTCTACGACGGCGGAATCATCGACAAGGACCGCTACATCGTCTGCAACGGATTCAAACGCCCGCAGTATGTCGAAAATATCGCCCAGCTCGTGAACGACGGATTCACGAACACGATACCCGTGCTCGACAACAAAGAGGAACTCGACCTCTTCGAAGACGCCTTCACCAAGAAGTGCAAGGTCGGCATCCGCATCGCCTGCGAGGAGGAGCCCAAGTTCGACTTCTACACCTCGCGCCTCGGAATCCGCTACAACGATATCGTGGACTTCTACAAGGCCAAACTGAAAAACAGCAAGAAATTCCAGCTCAAGATGCTGCACTTCTTCATCAACACCGGTATCAAGGATACGGCCTACTACTGGAACGAGTTGTCGAAGTGCATGAACGTCTATTGCGAACTGAAGGCCATCTGCCCCGAGCTGGACAGCCTCAACATCGGCGGCGGCTTCCCGATCAAGAACTCCCTGAACTTCGAATACGACTACGAGTACCTCACCGAGGAGATCGTCGCCCAGATCAAGAACATCTGCCAGCGGAACGGCATCGAGGAACCCAACATCTTCACCGAATTCGGCTCGTTCACCGTCGGCGAAAGCGGCGCTTCGCTCTACTCGATCGTCAATCAGAAGCAGCAGAACGACCGCGAGAACTGGTACATGATCGACTCGTCGTTCATCACGACCCTGCCCGACACCTGGGGAATCAATCAGCGCTACATCATGCTGGCCATCAACAACTGGGACAAGGAGTACCAGCGCGTATTCCTCGGAGGACTGACCTGCGACAGCGAGGATTTCTACAACTCCGAGTGCCACACGAACGCCATCTTCCTCCCCAAACTCGAGAAGGGAAACACGCAGTATATCGGTTTCTTCCACACGGGAGCCTACCAGGAGTCGCTCGGCGGATTCGGCGGCATCCAGCACTGTCTGATCCCCGCGCCGAAACACATCATCATCGACCGCGACAAGTCGGACAACGAATACTACACGCGACTCTTCGCCAAGGAGCAGTCCTACCGTTCGATGCTCCGCATCCTCGGGTATTGAAACCCGGTCCGGGACCGAAAATAGGAAAGGCCTCCGCTTCGGGCGGAGGCCTTTTTGTGTCCGACAGGCCGCATTACCTCACATAATTCCAGACAATCAATACGACAGCAACGACAAAAAAGGCGACGGATACCAAACTGTCCGCCTTACGGGCAACCTGCTCGCCGCGGGCGTTCCGCAACCGGGATGCACGGCCCCGATGCACCTGCACCGACACATACACGGCACGGATCACAGCCGCCGCTACGCAGACCATGGCCAGCGCCAGAAGGATACTCGCAGCCTTCTCCGAAACAAACCAGCTGACAATTAAAAGAGTAAGACCATTAGCCCAACACCAGGTGATCCAACGGTCCCTGCCCAACGCCGTACCGTATCGGTACATGCGGTCCACATTTACATCTTTCATGGTCGGTCGTTTTTATCCGGATCGCACGCCCGGCAAGGGCACTCTCCGGCCGGTTCGTAATAGGAGGTATCAAGAAGTGTTAAAATATACCGAATCCTACAGACAAAAGGAAATTCGGGCCGCGCAATCCAACGTTAAGACCACATATAAGGAAAAATTGAACAACACCGGATGGTGATTGCTCCGGAAGCTGCCATACGGGTCTGCGGCAGGTCGGGAGGAGCCGGCGGATTCTGCGGAACGGAGACCGCAAGCCCTCCTTTCCCGGAGAAAACAAGGCGTTTGCGGGACATTGACGGAACGGCAGGAGCGTCGGGCCGTGATTTTTGCGGAAGATTCGCACGAAGGCGTGCCGCAGATTGTGGAAAAATTCGTACCTTCGGGTCCCGAAGTCCGAAGCGCCGACCCGATGAATAACCGCAACCGCCATCGATACACGCACCTTTTCGCGGGATTTATCCTGTGGATGGCAGCATGCATCTGCCCCGGAACGGCTCCGGCGGCCGGCAACGGGACTTTCGAAGCCGACACGCTGGCTCTGCACGGAGCAGAAGGCATACCAGGGTGCATAACGGGAAGCGCAATCGATGGCGCGACAGAGGATGCCGGGAACAGAAGATCGCATATCGGGGAATTCGGTGCGAACAACACCGCTCAAGAAGACCCGGCGCAGAAACGGCCTCTCACGCACCGCATCGGCGCCGAATTCCGGCCCGAGCACATCTTCACGATCAATCCCTTTCTGCAGGGTGAGAATCTGGCCCAACTGCCCGTAAACTTGTCGCTTGCCGCCCACCTGAAATATGCCTTCGGATTCCATCCCGGCAGCCGTGCCGACCGGGTCTACGGAGGAGTCTATCAGGGAATCGGCGCGGCCTACTACGACTTTGCCAACCCCCGGGAACTGGGCAATCCCGTGGCGGTCTATCTCTTCCAGGGCGCCCGTATCGCCCGGCTCACGAACCGGCTGTCGCTCGATTACGAATGGAATTTCGGCCTTTCGTTCGGATGGAAGCCCTACGACCGGGAGCAGAACAGCCACAACGTCATGATGGGATCAAAGGTGAATGCCCTGCTCAACGTAAACTTCTTCCTGCGCTGGATGCTCACCCGCGAGTTGGACCTCACCGTCGGCCCGACACTCACCCACTTCTCGAACGGAAACACCCGGCTGCCCAATGCCGGGCTCAACTCGGCGGGGCTTCAGGCCGGTCTGACCTACAACTTCGGACGCGAACGGGCCGAGATTCCCGAACGCAGCGCAACACCGCAGTTCCGCCGCCACATGAGCTACGACGTGGTGCTCTTCGGCTCGTGGTGCAGCAAGGGCGTGGAGGTCGGCGGGGCCTACTACGCCTCGCCCGACACCTATCCCGTCGTGGGACTCAACGTCTCGGCGCTCTACAACTTCGGGTACAAGTTCCGCGCGGGAGTCTCGCTCGACGGCGTCTATGACGGCAGCGCCAACGTCTATGTCCCCGACTACATCATCGGCACCGATATGGAGTTCGTCCGCCCGTCGATCGACCGGCAGCTCGCCCTCGGGCTCTCGGCACGCGCCGAATTCGTCATGCCCTACTTCACCATCGGACTCGGACTCGGGGCGAACATTCTCCACAAGGGCGGCGACCTGAAGGCATTCTACCAGATCCTCGCCCTGAAGGTCGGCATCACGCGCAGCTCGTTCCTCCACATCGGCTACTCGCTGCGCGATTTCCACATGCCCAACTTCCTCATGCTCGGCGTCGGATACCGCTTCAACAACAAATACCCGCGCCACTACTGATCGCGTCCCGGCGGAATTTGGCCATCCCGCGGCTTTGCACTATCTTTGCAACGCAAACAGACGACAGCCCTCCGTCCAGGCCGGGAACGGACGGACGGTTCGACAAAAAACAGAGACGATGGATATCCGAAAAGCCGAATTCCGGTGCAGTTCCGAACGCATTTCGCAGGTCCCGAAGGACGACCTGCGCGACATCGCCTTCATCGGCCGCAGCAACGTCGGCAAATCGTCGCTCATCAACATGCTCACCGGCCGGCCGGGACTCGCCAAAGTCTCGGGAACACCCGGCAAAACCCGGCTTATCAACCACTTCCGCATCGACGACGCCTGGTATCTCGTGGATCTGCCCGGGTACGGATACGCCCGTACGTCGAAGAGCGTACGCGGCGCCTTCTCGAAGCTCATCACCGACTATGTGCTCCGCTGCGAACGGCTCCACTATCTCTTCGTGCTGGTGGACATCCGCCTCGAACCCCAGAAGATCGACCTGCAGTTCATCGAGATGCTCGGCATGAACGGCATCCCCTTCGGGCTGATCTTCACCAAGGCCGACAAGCTCTCGAAAGCCCAGCGGCAAAAGAGCGTCGAACGTTACGCCGCACAGCTCGCGGAGAGCTGGGAGGAGCTCCCGCCGATGCTCGTCTCCTCGTCCGAAAAGGGCACCGGGCGCGAGGAGATTCTCGATTTCATCGACCAATGTCTGAAAGTTTAACCGATTGTTGAAAAAACACGCTGTCAAAGGCGCGCTTTCTCATCCTATTACCGTATATTTGTACCATCAAAACCCCATCGTACCAATGGCTATCCATAAAATCAAGATCTTTTCGGGCCGCGGTTCCGAATACCTCGCCCAGAAAATCGCCGCAAGTTTCGGCACGACGCTCGGTCAGTCCGAGGTACTGCGCTTCAGCGACGGTGAGTTCCAGCCCTGTTACAACGAATCGATCCGCGGCTGCACCGTATTCATCATCCAGTCCACGTTCCCGCCCTCGGACAACCTCATGGAGCTGCTGATGATGATCGACGCCGCACGCCGCGCCTCGGCCTACAAGGTCGTAGCCGTCATGCCCTACTTCGGATGGGCCCGTCAGGACCGCAAGGACCGTCCCCGCGTGCCGATCGGCGCCAAACTGGTAGCCAACCTGCTCATGGCCGCAGGCGTGGACCGCGTCATGACGATGGACCTCCATGCCGACCAGATCCAGGGTTTCTTCGACATCCCCGTGGATGCCCTCTACGCAAGCGGCATCTTCGTACCCTATATCGAAAGCCTCAAGATCGAGGACCTCTCGATCGCCGCTCCCGACATGGGCGGCGCCAAGCGGGCCAACACCTACGCCAAGCACCTCGGAACGCCCATCATCATCTCCCACAAGGAGCGGGCAAAGGCCAATGTCGTGGGCAAGATGACCGCCATCGGCGAGGTCGAGGGCCGCAACGTGCTCATCGTCGATGACATGATCGACACGGCCGGTACGATCTGCATGGCCGCCGACATGCTCATGGCCCGCGGCGCCAAGAGCGTACGCGCCGCTATCACCCACCCCGTACTTTCGGGACCGGCCTACGAGCGCATCAACGACAGCGCCCTCGAGGAGGTGATCGTTACCGATACCATCCCCCTCAACCCCAACAAGGATCTCCACAAGTTTACGGTGCTCTCCGTTGCCGACATCTTCGCCGACGTCATCGAGCGCGTACACAACTACAAGGAGATCTCCTCGATCTTCTTCAAGTAGGAGCAGGGAGGGGACTGAAACCCGGCTGCCGGAAACAGGAGCGGGAGGCAGAGAGCAGAGAGCAGAGAGCAGAGAGCAGAGAGCAGAGTCCCGACACATAACAAAAACGGTCCGACCCGTCAAGGTCGGACCGTTTTTATTGGCAGCACGGAGATTCGGCAGCTACTTCAGCGGCGAGTCGGGCTCGCGGGCCATCACCAGGTAGAACATCTTATCCAGGAAGGCCGGGGCGAACTTCTTGACAAAATGCGTGGCGCGCCCCTCGGCCTCCATCAGGCAGAGGCGCTTGCGGCGCAGAATGCCGCGGCCCACGATGCGGGCCACCTCCTCGGCGGTCATCATCTTCGATTCGTCGCGCGGCGTCTCGCCCTGCTGCGACCCGTCGGCCGTGAGGGCCGAAAAACGGACATTCGAAGCCGTGAAGCCCGGGCAGGCGATCATCACATGCAGCCCCTTCTTGAGGTTCTCGATGCGCAGCGTCTCGAGGAAGCCCGTCATGGCGTATTTCGAGGCCGAATAGCCCGTGCGGCCCGGAAGTCCGTGCAGGCCGGCCACCGACGAGATGCCGACGATCGAACCCTTCGACTGCTGCAGGTAGGGAAGCGCATATTTGCAGCAGTTCACCGTACCCCAGAAATTGACGTCCATCAGCCGGTGCAGCACCTCCAGATCGACATCGTCGAAGAGCGCCCGCATCGAGATGCCCGCATTGCAGATGAGGACATCCACACGGCCGAACTCCCGGACGGCCGTCTCGATCAACGCGCGGCACTCCTCGGGCTTCGTAACATCCACACCGCAGTAGGCCGCGGCCCCGCCCTTCTGACGGATCGCCCCGGCGATGAGCTGCAGCTTCTGCACGCTGCGTGCGCCGAGCACCACCCTGGCGCCCTGCGCGGCGTATTCGTATGCCATCGCCTCACCGATGCCCGACGAGGCGCCCGTGATGACGATGACCTTCTCCTTGAGTGTTTTCATATTTTTCTCGTTTTTTATGGTTCGAACCTATTTGGGACCCGATAAAAGATCAATCCAGAAAGTGCTCCGGCAGGGATATCGTGCTCAACACGCCCCGTATGCGGTAATCCGTTCCGGGAACGGTCAGGATCAGGGTCATATCAATCGGCAGGTCTCCCCGTGTCCGGGCTTGACCGGCGAGCTTCTCCCAATCCACATCCAGATAGGCCGCAATAACCGACAATATGACCGGAGAACCGACGTCTTCACCCTGCATCTCTATCTGAAAATCGCAGGGCGACGCGGAAATGCCGGTCAGGCGCAGACAGGGAATGCCGTACGGGAATGAAGCGGCATCGCCTTCCGGATCGGCAGCAACATGGAACGCGTAGGCGCCCTCTGCCAAAGGGGCGTCGAGTACATTCGCCTGATCGAAGAGATAGCAGTCGCGGGCCGGATTGTTCACCCAGAAAAGGGTTGTTCCGGCCTTCAGCGACGGATGGTTGCTATCGAAGATATTGTAGGCCAGGTAGCAATCCGTTACCTTCACCTCAACCGTCTGCCGATCCCCCGTAATCCGGTCCGTAACGGTCAGTGCGGTGGTTCCCTTTCGCTTGCCGTACAGGTCGATCACTCCTCCCATCTCATCCGCATAAAGTCCTCCCGTATAGGTAGCCTGCAGGACGGTTTCATCCGCCACCTCCAAAGCAAGGTCGCCGCTGCCGTTCGTGATGGCGATCGAGGTCGTACCGCGGGCCAGCCTCACCTCATAGTAGTCGCGGTCGAGGCTGAACGCAGCGATGAAATCTTTTCCATCGATCCTGTCGCCACAGCCCGCAAGAACGGCCACGCACAGGAGCAGAACGGCCGCAACCAACAGATCCAACGTTTTTTTCATGGTTCTCGGGGGGGTTACAGGGTTTCGGCCGGTTCGGGGATCTCGACCTCCAGCGTATCGCAGGCCATGTGGACATGCGGCGGAAGGGTCGGTTCCGTAACGGCCTGCAGGCCGATGTCGTGCGACATGTGTGTGAGGTACGCCTCGCGCGGCGCCACGCGGCCGATAAGTGCAAGGGCCTCCTCGACATTGAAATGCGAATAGTGCGGGGCGAAACGCAGCGCATTGACCACGAGCACCTCGACGCCCGACAGCTTGACAACCTCCTCGTCCGGGATTGTCTTGAAGTCGGTCAGGTAGGCCAGCGCACCGATGCGGTAGCCCGTTACGGTAAAGCGTTCGGAGTGGTGGCCCGAGATCGGAACGACCCGTACGCCGCCTACATCGAACGGTCGGTCGAGGTCTATCTCGTGGAGCACGATCTCCGGAACTCCGCGGTACTTGTCCCGATCGAAGGCGTAGTCGAAATCCTTGCGGACACAGGCCGCCGTGCGCGGCGAGGCGTAGATATCGACCTTGTGGACCGTGGGCGGATAATCGACAAAGTTGAAGGCGCGCACGTCGTCCAGCCCGCCGATATGGTCCTTGTGTTCATGCGTGAGCAGGATGCCGTCGATATGCCGCACACCGGTGCGGAGCATCTGGTAACGGAAGTCGGGCCCGGCGTCGATCACCAGACGCACGCCCCGTGTCTCGATCATTGCCGAGGTGCGCAGGCGCCGGTCGCGCCGATCCGCCGAGGTGCAGACCCGGCAGCGGCATCCGATGACGGGAACGCCCTGCGAGGTTCCGGTGCCCAGAAAGGTGAGTTTCATCCGCAAACAAGATTCAGACAGACAAAGATAGTAAAAAATCCGCGACATGCACGCCGCGGACTTCATATCCCCTATCCACCTGCTATCGGGTCCTGCCGAGGAGCTCTTCGAGCGTTTCGGCCAGCTCGGCGCCGTGCAGTTGTTTGGCGATGATCCGCCCGTCGGAGCAGTCGATCAGAAAGGTGGAGGGGATGTAATCAAGCGAATAGGCTTGCCAGGCCTGCGTCATGCGCGGGGCGACGCCGATGCCGGCATGAATCTGAGGCCAGGAGAGGTCGAAACGTTCACGACACTCCTGCCAGCGTGCGGCATTCACGTCGAATGAAATTCCGAATATTTCGAAACCGCGATCGGAAAACCGTTCGCGAAGCGCCACGAGATCCGGGTACTCCATACGGCACGGGGCACACCACAAGGCACCGAAATCGAGCAGCACATACCGCAAACCGGGACGGTGCACCACCTCCGCAAGCGACAGCGTATCCCCGGCCGGCGTTATACCCAAGAGATCGACGAAGGGCTGCCCGATGTCTGCTCGCATCGAAGCGATCCGCTGCCGCAGGGCTTGAATGGCCGGATGCCCGGCATAGGAGGCAGGATAGGCATCGAGCAGCTCAACCACCTCGGCGGCCGGATGTCTTTCAAGCAGTTCGCCAAGCAGCAGGATACCCAGGGCATTGCGATTCGACGAGGCCACGGCACGCAACAGGCTGTCGCACGATCGGGCGGCAGCAAGGGCCGAACGGGAGTTCTTCGTCAAGGCGGAGAATCGCTCGGGAAGGTCATTATAGAGATCGTTCCGGGGCGTCCCCGAAAAACGGAACGTACCATCAGCAGCACATTGCACGGAGATCGTACCCGACTCGACGAAGAAATTCCGCTCTCCGATCTGCAGGGCCTCGGCCCCGGAACCCAGATACAGATAGGCGCTTACCGGCCATGGATGCCGACCGCGCATCGTAAAGGAGTGATCGCGGACCAGAGCCGAGTCGAGAATACCCGCACCTTCGGCAGTATCGCTCCACAGATAGACGACACTTCCGTCGGTGAAAGTCGTATCGGATCCGGAGATGGTATAGTCCACCGCCACGGAACGCGGACCGCACGCCGCAAGGAGAAGCAGCCCGAGACTCATACAGATCTTTTTCATGTTCATCAGTTAAAGGATAATCAAAATTATAAAGAAAAAAGAAAAAAAGCGGGAAAGCAATCCGCATTGCATTTCCCGCTTGATTCGTCATCCTTTCCGGACGCTGTCTTTACCGCATTCCTCCTTCGCATCTACTGGGCCAGAACACGTTTCTCGATCTCCTCGACCTGGCGGCGGAAGGCCTTGTCGGTCTCCAGAAGATTCGAGACGGCCTTGCACGAGTGGAGCACCGTGGCATGGTTGCGGCCGCCAATGGCTGCGCCGATCGTCGTGAGCGGCGCCTTCGTATGCTGCTTGGCCAGATACATGGCGATCTGACGCGCCTGGGCGATCTCCCGCGTGCGCTCCGTGGAGTTGAAGCGCGCAAAGTCGAGATTCAGGTATTCGCACACCACCTGGATGATGTGGTCAATGGTGATCTCCTTCTGGTAGAGCTGCACATAGACCTTCAGAATCTCCTTGGCCAGCGACGTGGTGATCTTCCGTCCGAGGAACGAAGCGTTGGCCACGAGCGACGAAAGCGCCCCCTCGATCTCACGCACGTTGGCCGAGATGTTGTCCGCAAGGAAGGTTACGACATCCTCCGAGATCTGCGCCCCGAGCTTCTGCGCCTTCGCGCGGATGATCTTCACCTTCGTCTCGTAGTCCGGGGTGTTGAGCGGCGCCGAAAGGCCCCACTTGAAACGCGTCAGAAGCCGCTGCTCGATATCCTTCAGCTCCACGGGCGGCTTGTCGGAGGTCAGCACGAGCTGCTTGCCCGAAAGCTGCAGGTGGTTGAAGATGTTGAAGAAGGCGTTCTGCGTTCCCGTCTTGCCGGTCAGCTCCTGGATGTCGTCGATAATCAGCACGTCGATCATCTGGTAGAAGTGGATGAAGTCGGGAATCTCACCGTTCTTGTAGGCCGTCTGGAACTGCGCCTGGAACTTGTTCATCGAGACGTAGAGCACCTGCAGCTCCGGATGGCGCTGCCGCACCTCATGGCCGATCGACTGCACGATGTGCGTCTTGCCCAGTCCCGAGTCCCCGTATATATATAAGGGGTTGAAGGGGTTGTTGCCCGGCGAGACCGCCACGGACATGCCCGCGGAGCGCGCCAGCCGGTTGCACTCGCCCTCGATGAAGGTCGCAAAGGTCAGGTTCGGGTTCAGCTGCGGATCGATGACGATCTTCTTCAGGCCTGGAATTACGAACGGATTTTTTATATTTGCGGTGTTCGTCTGCGTATTGAAGCGCGAGATGGCCGTCGTATCGGCATCCGCGGAGACAGGAACCGTCTGTGCGGCGCGCGGCACGGCATAGTGCAGGCGCGTCTGCTGCCCGTAAAGCTGCGAGATGATCGGACGCAGAAAGGGGATGTAGTTCTTCTCGATCTGACGCACATAGCTCTCGTTCGGGACACGCAGACGGAGCGTCGTACCGTCGAATTCGAGCGGGACGATGGGCTGGAACCACTTCTCGAACTCCTCGGCCGAGGTCTGCGCCTTGATCCGATCGAGACAGTGCTGCCACATGTCGCTATATGCCTGCGGGTTGCTTTGCATGACGGGTGATTGTTCCTGGTTTTCGACAGACAAAGTTGTGAATAATTTTGCAAAAAGATTTCCCGAAAACAGTTGCATTTCTCTCTTTTTTGTATATAGAAAAACAACAGTTTCCGAAGTCCCTTTTTTAACTCGTTGATATTGAATATTCGATTTTTATTTCTTATATTTGCATATAAATATTTTAAAACAGACTACTGTCGAATTATAAATAAAACCTATTAAGATTATGGCAAACGAACTGGAACAGTTGGTGCTGAAAAAAGCCCAAACGTGGCTCGACGGCCCCTATGACGAGGAGACCAAGAAACAGGTCAAATACCTGATGGACAACGACATGAAAGAACTCGTAGAGAGCTTCTACAAGGATCTCGAATTCGGTACGGGAGGCCTGCGCGGCATCATGGGCGTGGGTTCGAACCGCATGAACGTCTATACGGTCGGAGCCGCCACGCAGGGTCTCTCGAACTACCTTAAAAAGAACTTTGCGGGCGAGGAGATCCGCGTCGCCGTGGCCCACGACAGCCGCAACAATTCGCGCATGTTCGCCGAACGCGTGGCCGATATCTTCGCATCGAACGGATTTACGGTATTCCTCTTCGACGCACTCCGTCCGACGCCCGAGTTGAGCTTCGCCATCCGCGAACTCAAATGCCACTCGGGTGTCGTTGTAACCGCCTCCCACAACCCCAAGGAGTACAACGGTTACAAGGCCTACTGGACCGACGGCGCACAGGTTACCCCTCCCCACGACAAGAACATCATCGCCGAGGTGGAGAAGATCACCGACATCGGCATGATCCTCACGGGCCGCAACCCCGAAAAGATCACGATCCTCGACGAACGCTTCGACGAAATCTACCTGAACAAGGTGCATGAACTCTCCCTCTCGCCCGAAAGCGTCCGCAAGTTCCACGATATGAAGATCGTCTACTCGCCGATGCACGGCGCCGGCGTGCGGCTCGTACCCGCCTCGCTCGCCAAATTCGGCTTCACGAACGTCATCATGGTCAAGGAGCAGGCCGTCATCGACGGCAACTTCCCGACGGTCGAGTCGCCGAATCCCGAGGAGCGCAAGACCATGTCGATGGCCATCGACCTCGCGGCCAAAGAGGGTGCCGACCTGGTGCTCGCCACCGACCCCGACTCGGACCGCATCGGCGTCGCCCTGCGCAACAAGAAGGGCGAATATGTCCTTCTGAACGGAAACCAGACCCTCGTGCTGCTGTTGAGCTACCAGCTGACCCGCTGGGCCGAGCGCGGCGAGCTGGATGGCAACCAGTATGTCGTCAAGACCATCGTAACGTCGCAGATGGCCAACGCCGTGGCCGACTACTTCAAGGTGAAGTGCTACGACTGCCTCACGGGATTCAAGTACATCGCCAAGATCATCCGCGAAAACGAAGGCAAGACGAAATACATCGGCGGCGGCGAAGAGTCGTTCGGATACCTCGCCGGAGACTATGTGCGCGACAAGGATGCCGTATCGGCCTGCTCGATGGCCGCCGAGGCCGCCGCATGGGCCCGCGACACGATGGGACTGACGCTCTACGAATGGCTGCAGCAGCTCTATGTGAAGTACGGATTCTACCGTGAGGGCCTCGTATCGGTGGTCCGCAAGGGCAAGGAGGGCGCCGAGGAAATTCAGAAGATGATGGTCGATTTCCGCGCCAATCCGCCCCGCACGATCGTCGGATCGCCCGTGGTGAAGGTGAACGACTTCCAGTCGCTCGAGCAGACCGACCTGCGGACCGGTAAGAAGACGCCCATCGAACAGGACTCGAGCAACGTGCTGCAGTGGTTCACCGAGGACGGCACGATCGTTTCGGTACGCCCGTCGGGCACGGAGCCCAAGATCAAGTTCTACTTCGGCGTGAAGGCCCCGCTGGCCTCGGTGGAAGAGTACGAAAAGGTACTTGCCGAACTCGATGCCAAGATCGAGGAGATCAAGAAAGATCTCAAGCTGGCATAGCCCTGCGGTACCGCAACACGACGTCCCGGCCTTTCGGACCGGGACGTTTTTTTATTCGGCGGCAACGGCCTCCGGCGAGAGGTACGGGATATTCAACCCCGGAGTTTTTCGTTGTGCAGGTGGCGCTCCCGGTCGCGGGAGGTCTTTTTGGCGAAGTTGGCCTCGATGGCCTCCGTGAGGTCCACGCCCGTCTGGTTGGCCAGGCAGACCAGCACCCACAGCACGTCGGCCATCTCGTCGGCAAGGTTCGCCCGTTCGCCCGCCTTGAACGACTGGTCGCCGTAGGTCCGGGCCATGACGCGGGCCAGCTCCCCCACCTCTTCGGTCAGGCAGGCCATATTCGTGAGTTCCGAAAAGTAGCGCACGCCGTATTCCCGGATCCATGCGTCCACGCGTTGCTGCAGTTCCTTGATTTCCATCGTTATCGTACTCTTATAAGGTTCAGTCCGTCGCGCAGCGGGACGATGACGTTCTCCACGCGCGGGTCTTCGACCACCATCCGGTTGAACTCCAGCAGAGCCCGCGTATGCCGGTCGCCGTGCGCAAGCGGCTCGACGACCTTGCCCGACCAAAGGATATTGTCGGCCAGGAGGATCGATCCCGCATGTACGAGCGGACAACCGTCGCGGTCGCCCATCAGCATGCGGTAGTAGTCGGGGTATTCGCGTTTGTCGCCGTCGATGAAGACCAGATCGAACCGTTCGCCCAGCGCCGGCGCCAGATCGAGGGCCGAGCCGATATGCAGGCGGATCTTACGCCCGTGGGGCGAGCGGTCGAAATAGGAGCGGATCAGCTCCTCCAGCTCGTCGTCCACTTCGAACGTGTGCAGCACGGCCCCTTCGTCGAGGCCCGCAGCCATCGAGAGGGCCGAATAGCCCGTGAAGGTGCCGATTTCGAGCACCCGCCGCGGGCGCAGCATCCGCACGAGCAGCGTCAGCAGCCGCCCCTGAAGGTGCCCCGAGACCATGCGCGGGGCAACGGTCCGCAGGTGCGTCTCGCGGTCGAGTTCGTGCAGCAGCGGCTCTTCGGGCTCCGTATGGTCGAGGATGTATCGGTCGAGGGGATTCATATCGTATCGTTCAGCGGTTTATGCAGAGGGTTATTCGCCGCCCCAGGTGAGCTGCGAGAGGTCGGCGAAGGTCTCTTGGGCGGCAGCAAGGAGTTGCTCGGCCGTCAGCGCCCGGATCTTGGCGTAGACCTGCGCCATGGTGTCCATCTCGTCGTGGACGAGCAGGCTCTTGCCCGCGCCGAGCATGTAGCTCTCGTTGTTCTCGCTCGAGATGGCCAGCTGGGCGATGAACTGCCGCTTGGCCATCGAGAGCCGGCGCGCAGTGAGCGGCTCGGTACGCAGGCGGTGGAGCTGCTCCTCGATCAGCTCGACACAGCGGTCGGCATGGTGGTGGTCCGAACTGAAGTAGATCGCCACGATGCCCGCATCGCTGTAGGGCGTATAGCTCGCCTCGATGTTGTACGAAAGACCGTGTTTCTCGCGGACAACGGTATTGAGCAGCGAATTGGCGCTCGGTCCTCCGAGGATGTTCACCACGAGAGACAGGGGCAGGCGCCGCTCGTCGCCGATGCCGTAGGCCCGGCAGCCGAGGATGCAGTGCGTCTGGTGGGTATGCTTGCAAAGCCGCTTGCGGAAGGGCTCCGTCGCTGCGGGAAGCGTCCGGGAAAAGGTCCGGGTCGTGGCAGGTTCGCCGCCGAAGAAGCGCTGCGCCACCGTCTCGGCCGTGCGGGCCGTAAAGTTGCCGATCGAGGCGAAGACCATGCGGTCGGTGGTATGCGTGCGGGCGGTGAAGCGGCGGATCGCATCGCCGTCGTAGCGTGCGAGGGCCGCCTTGCGTCCCAGGATATTGTGTCCGAGTTCCGAACCGGCGAAGAGCATATCCTCGAACGTGTCGTAGATCATATCGGCCGGGGAGTCCTTGTAGGTGTTGATCTCATCGGCGATGACCTCGCGCTCGCGGGCGAGCTCCCGCTCGGGGAAGGTCGAATGGAAGGCCACGTCGGCGATGAGTTCCGCGGCCTTCGGAAAATCGCTGCGGAGCGTCGTGACATGGATCGTCGTGTCTTCCTTCGTGGTGAAGGCGTTGAGTTCGCCGCCGAGATTCTCCAGGCGGCAGTTCACCTGCCAGGCCCGGCGGCGCTGCGTCCCCTTGAAAAAGGCGTGCTCCGTAAAATGGGCCAGTCCGTATTCGCCGGGATGCTCGTCGCGGCTCCCGGCATCAACGACCAGGGCGCAGTGCGCCACGGCGCCCTTCACCTGGCGGTGGATGCCCCGGATGCCGTTGGGAAGCCGATAGGTATAGAATTCCATGTCGTGTCAGAGTTTGGTGCGAAGGCGCAGGAAATGGCCCGTATGGCTCTCGGCGCACGCCTCGAGATCCCGCGGCGTACCCTCGAAAACCACGCGTCCGCCACCCGAACCCGCCTCGGGACCCAGGTCCACAACCCAGTCGGCGCACTTGATGATCTCCATGTTGTGCTCGACGACAACGACCGTATAGCCGCGTTCGATCAGGGCGTTGAAGGCCGCAAGGAGCTTCGAGATATCGTGGAAGTGAAGTCCCGTGGTCGGCTCGTCGAAGATGAACATCACGCTGCCCTGCGTCGTATCCTTCGTGAGGAACGAGGCGAGCTTCACGCGCTGGCTCTCGCCGCCCGAGAGCGTCGAGGAGGACTGTCCCAGCTTGACATAGCCCAGACCCACGTCCTGCAGCGGCTGCAGCCGCTCGACGATCCGCCGGCAAGTGGCATTTCCGCCATCGGCCCCGAAGAAGGCAATCGCATCGTCCACGGTCATCTCCAGCACATCGTAGATCGACTTGTCGCGGTACTTCACCTCGAGCACCTCATCGCGGAAGCGCTTGCCGCCGCACGCCTCGCAGACCAGCTCGACGTCGGCCATGAACTGCATCGAGACCTTGATGACGCCTTCGCCCTGGCACTCCTCGCAGCGGCCTCCGGCGATGTTGAACGAAAAGGCCGAGGCGCCGAGACCCGTATGCTGCGCATAGGGCTGGTCCGAAAAGAGCTTGCGGATCTCGTCGTAGGCCTTGATATAGGTTACGGGATTCGACCGCGAGGATTTGCCGATGGGGTTCTGATCGACCATCTCGACCGATCGGAGCAGCTCCACATCGCCTTCCAGGGCGTCGAAATCACCCGGCTTGATGCCCGTATCGTAGAGTTGGCGCCGCAGGGCCGGGTAGAGGATTCCCTTGATCAGCGACGACTTGCCCGAGCCGCTGACGCCCGTGATGCAGGTCATCACGCCCAGCGGAATGCGGACATCGATGTTGCGCAGGTTGTGCTCGCGGGCCCCGCGGATCACGATCGAGCGGCTCCAGGCCCGGGTCTGCACGGGAGGTGCGATCGTCCGACGTCCCGTGAGGTAGTCGGCCGTAAGGCTCTCGGGACATTTCAGCAGTTCGGGAAGCGGCCCGCTGAAGACCACGCGGCCGCCGTTATAACCCGCCTCCGGGCCGATATCGACAATCCAGTCCGCGGCACGCATCACCTCCTCCTCGTGCTCGACGACGATCACCGTATTGCCCAGATCACGCAGTTGTTCGAGGACATGGATCAGGCGGTTCGTATCGCGCGGGTGGAGGCCGATCGAGGGTTCGTCGAGGATGTAGAGCGACCCGGTGAGGTTGCTGCCCAGCGAAGTCGAGAGGTTGATGCGCTGGCTCTCACCGCCCGAAAGGGTCGAGGAGAGACGGTCGAGGGTCAGGTAGCCCAATCCCACGTCGGAGAGGTACTGCAGGCGGTTGCGGATCTCCACGAGGATGCGCGAAGCGGTCTTCGTATCGTGCTCGTCGAGTTCCAGCGCGGCGAAGAAGGCGATCAGTTCATCGACGGGCATCACCACCAGATCGGCGATCGTGCGTCCGCCGACCCGCACATAAAGCGCCTCGCGGCGCAGGCGCGACCCGCCGCACTCGGGACAGACGGTCTTGCCCGTGTAGCGGGCCTTCATCACGCGGAACTGGATCTTGCGCCGTTCCGAATCGATATACTCGAAGAAGGCATCCAGACCGTGGAAATATTCGTTGCCGCGCCACAGCAGCCGTTTCTGCTCGGGGGTCAGTTCGTGGAACGGGGTATGAATCGGGAAGCCGAACTTGTCGGCATTGCGGACAAGCTCCTCCTTCCAGCGACGCATCGTCTCTCCGCGCCAGCAGGCGATGGCATCCTCGTAGATCGTCTTGCTCTTGTCGGGGATGACCAGATCCTCGTCGATGCCCACGACCTTGCCATAGCCCTCGCAGCGGGGGCAGGCACCGATCGGATTGTTGAAGCTGAAAAGGTGCTCCGTAGGGGGTTCGAACTCGATGCCGTCGGCCTCGAAGCGCGCCGAGAAATCGTGCCGCCCGTCATCGAGGAGCACCGAGCAGTGATCGTCGCCATAGGAGAAGGCCCGCGACACCGAATCGCGCAGACGTGTCTGCGTATCGTCGTCCGAAGCGACGCGCAGGCGGTCGATGACCACCAGCATGTCTTCCGGCCGGGCATCGGACGCAAGCGTGGGCAGCAGATCCTCGATGAGCTGCACGCGGCCGTCGGCGTAGACGCGCATCAGGCCGTCCGAGAGCAGCAGCGTCAGCTTCTCGATAAGCCCCTGACCCGGGCCGAGCGTAAGCGGCGCGGCGATCACGGCACGGGCGCCCTCGTGTCCGAGGACAAAGGCCGCGACGTCGTCGGTCGTATAGCAGCGCACCTCACGTCCCGAGACGGGCGAGAAGGTGTGGCCCACGCGGGCGAAGAGGAGCTTCAGATAGTCGTAGATCTCGGTCGTCGTGCCGACCGTCGAACGGGGATTGCGCGTATTGACCTTCTGCTCGATGGCGATCGCCGGGGCGATGCCCGTGATGAGGTCCACGTCGGGCTTATTGATCCGCCCGAGGAACTGCCGCGCATAGGCCGAAAGGCTCTCGACATAGCGCCGCTGTCCCTCGGCGAAGATCGTATCGAAGGCCAGCGTCGATTTGCCCGAGCCCGAGAGGCCCGTGATGACCACCAGCGCGTTGTGCGGGATGCGGACCTCGATGTTGCGGAGGTTATGGACCCGCGCCCCCTTGATATGGATGCAATCCTTGAGTTCTTCCATGTTTTCGTTCAGCTTTTTGCCCGGGCGGCCCGTCAGAGTTCCTCAACGCTTCCGCCCGCCTTGCGGAGCCGTTCGACAAGTTCCGCGGCACGGCTTTCGCGGATCGCGAGACGCAGCGTGCAGAGGTTGTCGAAGAGCTGCTCCTCGATGCGCGGCTGCTGCTCCTTGACAACGCGCATGATATCGTTCATCGCCACATAGGGAAAATCGACCCGCAGGCGGCGGTCCACCGTACGCTCGACGATCTCGGCGGCGGCAATCGCCTCGGCGGCCGATTCGCGGTAGGCGGCGATAAGTCCCGGGACCCCGAGTTTCGTACCGCCGAAGTAGCGGACCACCACCACGAGGCAGTCGGTCAGCCCGTGCGAGAGCAGCTGCCCGAGAATCGGCTTGCCGGCCGTGCCCGAAGGCTCACCGTCGTCGTTCGAGCGGAATGCCTCGCCGTGCGGGCCCAAACGCCAGGCGTAGCAGTGGTGCGTGGCATCGTAATAACGTTTGCGCAGCGCATCGAGGTGTCCGCGGATCTCCTCCTCCGAGGCCACAGGGTAGATGTAGGAGAGGAACTTGCTGCTCCGCTCCCGCGAGGCCGCCTCGGCCGGAGCGGCTACGGTCAGGAAAGTGTCGTCGGCCACCCTACCGTACCTTTTTGAACATGCGGTTCCAGCGGATATTGGCCGGAAAGCGCTTGTTCGCATCGAGCGACAGCCAGACAAACGACGCCTTACCCACGATATGGTCCTCGGGAACGAAGCCCCAGAAGCGCGAATCGGCCGAGTTGTGGCGGTTGTCGCCCATCATCCAGTAATAGTCCATCGCGAAGGTATAGCTCGTGGCCGGAGCGCCGTCGATGCGGATCGTACCGTCGTCGCCCACCTCCAGCGTATGTCCCTCGTAAGCCTCGATGATGCGGCGGTACAGGGGCAGGTTCTCCGCCGTAAGCGCCACCGTGGCACCCCGCTTCGGAATCCAGATCGGGCCGTAGTTGTCCTGGCTCCAGCGCGCCTCACCCCACTGCGGGTAGACGTCGTCGTTGGGCGAATAGACGTAGCGGCGGATCGAGATGACGTTCTTGAGCGCGCGGACCTTTTCGGCGGCTTCGGCCGTCAGCGCCATGTAGTACGACGAGCCGTTGCCGCTGAACTCCGTAACGCCGAGATTGTCGATGGCGTACTGTGTGAAGGGCTCCGAGGTCTGCACCAGATAGGTGTACTGGATGCCGGGGATGGAATCCTGCGGCATGCCGTTCACATAGACCCAGCCGTCGCGCACAGCCAGCGAATCGCCCGGAAGGGCCACGCAGCGCTTGATGTAGTTCTCACGCTTGTCCACCGGGCGGCTTACGACCGTATATTTCGCATTCAGCTGGCGGCGTCCCTCCTCGCGGCCGAACGACTCCTCGTAGCTGCGCAGCACGTCGTAGTAGGTTACGGCCTGGTTCTCGAGCAGCACCGTATCTCCGGCCGGGAAGTTGAAGACCACCACGTCGTTGCGCTGGATCGGACGCAGCCCCTTCAGGCGGTGGTAGGGCCACCGGACCGCCTCGGAATAGGACTTTTTGGTCTGCGAAAAGGGCATCGTATGGTGCACGAAGGGCATGGCAATCGGCGTGTTGGGCATCTGGGGCCCGTAGGTTACCTTGCTCACATAGAGGTAGTCGCCCACAAGCAGCGACTTCTCCATCGAGGAGGTGGGAATGACGTACATCTGGAAGATGAACAGGTGCACGAGCGTCGCCACCACCGTGGCGAAGACGATGGCGTTCACCCATTCATAGATCACCTTGTAGGTCTTGCTGCGTTCGCACAGACGCCGGTTGCGGCTCCAGACATAGCGGTAGAAATAACGCGAAATGTAGAGGTCGTAGATTACCGGAAGGCCCAGCAGCAGCCAGAGATTGCCCGTCCAGACAACGAACCAGAGCGTATAGAGCAGGGCGGCAAAGGTGAAGCCCACCCACTTGTTCGCGAAAAATGCCTTGATCTTTTTCATGTCGCAAGTTTATTTCGATTCCTCGAGCAGGTCGTCCATACCGAAGACACCCTGTCGGCCGCAGAGGAACGCGGCCGCAACGACCGCCCCCGCAGCCAGCGTGCGGCGGTTCTTGATCGTATGCCGCAGCTCCAGCATGTCGTCCGCCGATTCGTAGGTTACGGTGTGGATGCCCGGAACGGCCCCTTCGCGGACCGAACGGATCTCCACCCGGTCGGCGGGCGTATCCCCGCTGCGCTCTACGCGGTTCGCAGCATGCGCGATGCCCGGGGCGTAATTGACCCAGCCGCTCTTTGCGTCGAGTTCCGCAATGATCCCCTCGGCCAGCGTGATGGCCGTGCCGCTCGGAGCATCCTTCTTCTCGGTATGGTGCACCTCCTCGATGCGCACGTCGTAGCCGCCGACGCGGTTCATCAGCGCCGCCAGCTGTCGGTTGAGCCGGAACATCAGATTGACGCCCAGGCAGTAGTTCGAGGCGTAGAAGAAGGCCCCGTGCCGCTCGCGGCACAACGCCTGCAGCTCCCCGAGGCGGTCGGTCCAACCCGTCGTACCGCTCACGACGGCCACCCCGCACTCGAGGCAGGTGCGGATATTGTCGTAGGCCGTGGCCGGCGTGGTGAACTCCAGCGCGACGTCGATACCCGCCAGGTGCGCGGCATCGAGATCCTGCCGGTTGTCAGCGTCGATAATCAGCGCGACCTCGTCGCCCCGCTCGCGGAGAATCCGTTCTATTTCACGGCCCATCTTGCCGTATCCGATAATGGCTGCTTTCATGCTTTCGTCGTTCGTTTCCGGACCTCCGCCGAAAGGGTCCGCGCCGCCGTCCGGACTCCGGGAAGGCGGGCGTCCGAAGTGCAGAGGCCCATGCCGCGCAAAGATACGCATTTTATTTGGATTTCGCATGCGGAAATCGGTCGTGTATGCAGCGCGGATCCGCCCGCCCGCACAAGAGAACGGGCGGAAACCGCGGTTCCGAAAAGCCCGGCCGGATCCGGGTTACAGAAAACGCACCTCACGCAGCCGGCCGCTGCGGCGGCCGGCCGTCTCGCGCTCGACGATACCCGTCAGCACGTCGGCGGCATCGTGCCAGCGATTGGCACGGAACTGGCGCCGGTAGGTCGTCAGGTGTGCGTACATCTCGGGCCAGAGCTGCGACCAGCCCCGCGGAAAACGAAGCAGGTGCAGCACCGTCGCCGAATTCGAGAGGATGCGCGCCTCCTTGTTGCCGCTCTGGTGGAACCACTCGATGCGCACGCCGGGGGCGCGGGCCTGCACGGCCCGAGCAAAACCGCGACCGCCGTTGTTGCTCTCGATGGCTGCCTGGCGCGTATCGGAACGGAGGAGCAGGTCGGCAACCATCGGTTCGGTGAGCTCCATCGGCTCGCGCGAATAGACCGCATCGGTGAGATAGATCACCCCGTCGGCATCGACCACATAGCTGACCGAGCAGAGGTAGTCGTCGCCCGTGTCGGCCGTGTCGGTGTAGTTGGCCCGGCGGACGATCTCGTGCGGCAGCGTATCGTACTCCGAGAAATTGAGCCCGTAGAGCAGCCCTTCGCGCGAGGAGGGGTGTCCCTGGTACATCGCCTCGAACTGCAGGGGGTCGAGCCGTCGTTTGGAGGCCAGCAGCGCGGCACCGTGCTGCGCCTCCCAAAGCGCTTCGCCCTGGGGCCGGGGGTCGATCTCCGTAGGCGGGGAGGCCTTCAGCGCTTCGAAATTCAGGTGCAGCCAGCAGTCGGACGGCGCGGTGCCGAGCTGCGACCACGTCTGCAGCGCCTCGGCCGGTTCGCGCTTGAGAATCTCGCCGATGAGGTCCTCCTCGTGCCAGCGCGTGAAGACGATCAGTTCGCGCGAGGTGTTGTGCATGCGCGTGCGGACCACCGAAGTGTACCACTCCCAGCAGTTCGAACGCACGAGGGGCGAGTTGGCCTCCTGGGCATCCTTGTAGAGGTCGTCCAGAATGAAACAGTCCACACGGTTGCCCGTCAGCGACCCCTCGCGGCCGACCGAGAGCAGGCCGCCCCGGCGATCAACGATCTCGACCTCGTCGGAGGTGCGGATATAGCCGGGCGGCCGGGCGCCGTGCTTGATCGTCGTCGCGGGGAAGAAGGCCGCATATTCGCGCGAATCGAGGATCCGTTGCACACGGCGGTTGAATTTCGAGGCCAGCAGCCCCGAATAGGAGGCAATCGCCACCCGGCAGTCGGGGTCGAGCCCCAGGATATAGGCCGGGAGCAGCGTTGTCGCCCCGACGCTCTTGCCGTGCTGCGGCGGCATGGTTACGATCAGCCGCCGGATGCGCCCCGCGGCAAAGGCATCGAGCACCCGGTAGTAGGCCCGATGGAAGGGCTGCAGTTCGAGAAAGGGATAGACCCCGCAGGCGAAGTCGGCAAATGACGGCGGCGCCGTATCGGGATCGAACGGAGTGTCAGGACCGACCGGAAGGATCAGCCCTTCGGGAAAGGGCGGCGGGGCCTCCTCTCCGTCGGGAGGGAGTGCCGCCGTCGTTTCGGCGTCCCCGGAATGCGGCTCCTCCGCGGAGTGCGGTCCGGGCACGACGACCCCTGCGGAGAGTTCATCCGCAGAGGTCGCTTTGCTTTTTTTGGTCATCTGTTGGTAAAATGTGCGAAAACCCCTTGCGCGGCGCCGCGACGGGCGGGTTTCTGAAAAAAGATGCTGCGGCGGGCGGCGCCGCGCCCGAGACGGGATGTGCCGCAGCATCGGCGGCGTCAGAAGCACGCCTTCAGTTCGGAAAACGAGAAGTCGTTGAGAACCTCCCCCGCTTCTCCGACGGTATGGAACTCCCACCACACGGGCACCAGATCCACGATCGGACGGAACTCCCCTTCGGGAAGAGACTCCCGACGCCGATAGACGATCACCGAAGCCCGCAGGCAGCAAGACATGCCGTCAAAGTCGAAACGGACCGATCCCGAAAAATAGCTGCCGCCGTCGATCGCGTCCGCCAGACGGGCGGCCGCTTCCCGATAAAGTGCAGATGATACGGAATAGCTCATTGATACAGAATCGTTTTTTGAAAAAAAAGTTGGTCGATAGAAATAAATTGTTTAACTTTGTAGCACAAAGATATATTCAATAATTGAACTTTCCAATAAAATATTGAAATTTTTACCATAAAATTTTCCAATAGAAAATCATGAACGAACGGGTAAAATTGATACGCAAACAGCTCGGAATGACCCAAGAGCAACTGGCACAGCATCTTGGAATCGGGAAAGCGGCTCTTTCGATGATCGAGACCGGCAAGGCGGGCCTCTCGTCGAGGAACCGCAACATCCTGGTTCAGGAATTGAACGTCAATCCCGAATGGCTCGAGACCGGACGCGGCAACATGTTCAACGCCGATCCCGACCTGACGGCCTACATGCACCGCACGGACAACTCGCTGCCCATGCAGAGCGTTCCCCTCTATTCGATCGAAGGAACGGCGGGACTCGTACCCCTGTTCACGGACCAGACGCAGACCAAGCCCGTGAACTACATCCACATCCCCAACCTCCCGAAATGCGACGGGGCGCTCTATGTACGCGGAGACTCGATGTACCCGCTGCTCAAAAGCGGCGATATCGTGCTCTACAAGCAGCTCAACGACATCGACGACATCTTCTGGGGCGACATGTACCTGCTCTCGATCGACATCGACGGCGAGGAGTACGTTACCGTTAAATATATACAGAAGTCCGACCGCGAAGGGTACGTCAAGCTCGTCAGCCAGAATCCCCACCATGCCGACAAAGAGATCGAGATCGGCCGCATCCGCGCCATCGCCCTGGTCAAGGCCAGCATCCGCATGAACTCCATGCGCTGACCCCTCTCCCGTCCGCCAAACCGCCAAAAAACGAAAGCCATGAACGACAACCGCCTGCTTCTCGGAGGAGTGGCTGCCGCCGCAGCCCTCGCAGGATGCGCCGGAGCGCCGGAACAGCCCCGGCGACCGATGAACATCCTCTACATCATGACCGACGACCACACGCAGCAGATGATGAGCTGCTACGACACGCGCTACGCCTCGACCCCGAACCTCGACCGCATCGCCCGCGAGGGCGTGCGCTTCACGAACAGTTTTGTCGCCAATTCGTTGAGCGGTCCCAGCCGCGCCTGCCTGCTCACCGGGAAGCACTCTCATAAAAACGGATTCTACGACAACACGACCTGCGTTTTCGACGCCACGCAGCAGACCTTCCCCAAACTGCTGCAGCAGGCCGGGTACGAGACGGCCGTCATCGGCAAGTGGCACCTCGAAAGCCTCCCCACGGGATTCGACCACTGGGAGATCGTCCCCGGGCAGGGCGACTACTACAACCCGCTGTTCATCCGCCAGGAGGGCGACACGGTCTGCGTGCACGGCTACCTGACCAACCTGATCACCGACAAGAGCATCGAGTGGCTCCGTGAGGAACACGACCCCGAAAAGCCCTTCTGTCTGCTCGTACACCACAAGGCCCAGCACCGCAACTGGATGGCCGACACCTGCAACCTGGCTCTCTATGAAGACCGGACCTTCCCGCTGCCCGAGACCTTCTTCGACGGCTACGAAGGGCGTCCGGCGGCTGCCGCGCAGGAGATGTCGATCGCCTCGGACCACGACATGGACCCCGTCTACGACCTCAAGATGCTCCGCGAAGGGAAGCCCGGACGACTGAAATCCTCCTATGAACAGATCCTTTCGCGGCTGGATCCCGAACAGCGTGCCGCGTGGGACCGTTTCTACGACCCGGTCATCGAGGAGTTTTACCGCGAAAATCCGCAGGGACGCGCCCGGGCCGAATGGAAGTTCAACCGCTACATGCGCGACTACCTGAAGACGCTCCGCTCGCTCGACGACAATGTCGGGCGTCTGCTCGACTACCTCGAGGAGTCGGGACTCGCCGAAAACACACTCGTGGTCTACACCTCCGACCAGGGATTCTACATGGGCGAGCACGGATGGTTCGACAAGCGCTTCATGTACGAGGAGTCGATGCGCACGCCGCTTGTGATGCGGCTGCCGGGAGGCGCCCGGGGCGACATCGGCCAGCTGGTGCAGAACATCGACTACGCGCCGACCTTCCTCGAGCTGGCCGGCGTGGAGGTCCCCGAGGATGTGCAGGGCCGTTCGCTGCTGCCGCTGCTGCGGGGCGAAGCACCCGACGACTGGCGCACGGCACTCTACTATCATTTCTACGAATATCCCGCGGAGCACATGGTCAAGCGCCACTACGGCGTGCGCAACGAACGGTGGAAGCTGATCCACTTCTACGACGACATCGACCATTGGGAACTCTACGATCTGCAGACGGATCCGCACGAGCTGCAAAACCGTTTTGAAGATCCCGCGTGCACCGGCATACGGCAGGAGCTTTTCGACGAGCTGGTCGAACTTCAGAAACAGTATCAGGATACGCTGGCCCTGCGCCGCAACGCCTCGTTTCCGGCGAAGCAACAGACCCGGCAAAGCCCCTTTCAAAACGGATTATAAGAAAAAGCATCCCCGACAGAGAAAAAATAAAGCTGCGGAGTACAATCTGACAATAAATTCATATATTTGTAGGACAACACGAACAACTAACTAAAACTACACCATGGAACAGAACAAAGTGCAGGAGTTGCAGGATGTCGTGATCCGCTTTTCGGGCGACTCGGGAGACGGCATGCAGCTCACGGGCACGCTCTTCTCCGACACCTCGGCTCTGCTGGGAAACGGCATCTCGACCTTCCCCGACTACCCCGCCGAAATCCGTGCCCCGCAGGGAAACGTCGCGGGCGTATCGGGTTTCCAGGTACACTTCGGCGATCACCGCGAACTGACCCCCGGCGACTATTGCGACGTGCTGGTGGCCATGAACCCCGCAGCATTGAAAGCCAACCGCAAATGGCTCAAGGAGGGCGCCACGGTCATCATCGACGGAGACTCGATCACCGAAGAGCACCTCAAGAAGGCCGGATTCACGACTCTCGACCCCATCGCGGAGCTGGGACTCGACGCCTACAATGTCGTCGTGCCCGACATCACCACCATGACGCGCGAGGCGCTCAAGGAGCTGGGGCTCGACAACAAGGCGGTGGTCAAGTGCAAGAACATGTTCGCACTGGGTATCTGTTTCTGGCTCTTCGACCGTCCGGAAGATTACGCACGCCGCTACCTCGACACCAAGTTCGCCAAGAAGAACCCCGCCATCGCCGAGGCCAACAAACGGGCCATCGATGCCGGATACAACTATGCGGCCAATACGCACCAGTTCGCCAACCACTACCGGGTGGCCGCCGCACCCCTCGAGAAGGGAATCTACCGCACGATTTCAGGTAACGTCGCCACGGCATGGGGGCTCTGCGCCGCTGCCGAGAAGGCCGGGCTGCCGCTCTTCTGCGGTTCGTACCCCATCACCCCGGCCACGGTGATCCTCGAGGAGCTGGCCAAGCGCAAGGACCTCGGCGTGAAAACCGTGCAGGCCGAGGACGAGATCGCCGGAATCTGCACCGCCATCGGCGCCGCCTATGCCGGAAACTTCGCCGTAACGACCACCTCGGGACCGGGCCTTTCGCTCAAGAGCGAGGCACTGGGTCTGGCCGTGATGACCGAGCTGCCGCTCGTCGTCGTGGACGTACAGCGCGGAGGCCCCTCGACGGGTCTGCCGACCAAGACCGAACAGAGCGACCTGGCACAGGCCCTCTACGGACGCAACGGCGAATGCCCCGTGGTCGTGATGGCCTCCTCGTCGCCGAGCGACTGCTTCCACTACGCCTTCGAGGCCGGGCGTATCGCCATGGAGCACATGACGCCCGTCATCCTGCTCTCCGACGGATTCATCGCCAACGGCTCCGAGCCGTGGCGCATCCCCTCGATGAAGGATTACCCGAAGATCTGCCCGCCGATCGTCGAAACCGCACCCGAAGGCGGCTTCATGCCCTATGTGCGCAATGAGAAGATGGTCCGCGGATGGGCATTCCCCGGAAAGGTCGGGCTCGAGCACCGCGTCGGCGGTCTGGAGAAGGATGCCGTGAAGGGCAGCATCTCGATCGACCCGGACAACCACCAGAAGATGGTCAAGACCCGTGCGGCAAAGGTCGCTCTCGTAGCCGAAGACATCCCCGTACAGCAGGTATGGGGCGACGAGGAGGGAGACCTGCTTGTCGTAGGCTGGGGCGGAACCCGCGGACACCTCCAGAATGCCGTGGAGGAGATGCGGCGCGAAGGACACCGCGTATCGCTCTGCCACTTCAACTACATCAACCCGCTGCCGCGCGGCGTGCGCGAGATCTTCGCCCGCTTCAGGAAGATCGTCGTCTGCGAGCTCAACGAAGGTCAGTTCGCCGCCTACCTGCGCCACGAGCTGCAGGAGTTCCGCTACGAGCAGTACAACAAGTGCGAAGGACTGCCGTTCACGGTCGTCGAGCTTCGCCGCAAATTCGAATCCTTATTGAAATAACGCCATGGCACAATACAACTATACCCCCGCAGATTTCAAGAGCGACCAGGAGGTGCGCTGGTGCCCGGGCTGCGGCGACCACGCCATCCTGAACGCCGTACAGCGGGCGCTGCCCGAGATTGCCGACCGCCTCGACACGCCGCACAACCTCTTCACCTTCGTGTCGGGTATCGGATGCTCGTCGCGCTTCATCTACTACATGAAGACCTTCGGCTTCCACTCCGTACACGGACGCGCCAACGCCGTGGCTACGGGCGTCAAGGTCGCCAACCCGCGCCTCAACGTCTGGGTTACCACCGGCGACGGCGACTCGCTGGCCATCGGCGGCAACCACTTCATCCATGCCATCCGCCGCAACGTGGACCTCAACGTCATCCTCTTCAACAACGAGATCTACGGACTGACGAAAGGCCAGTACTCACCGACCTCGAAGCTCGGAAAGATCACCAAGACCTCCCCCTACGGAACGGTCGAAAAGCCGTTCAATCCCGGTGAGCTGGTGATCGGCGCCAAGGGGACCTTCTTCGCCCGCTCGATCGACATGGAGGTGCAGCTCTCGAAGGAGTGCATCGTGGCCGCCGCCATGCACAAGGGCATGTCGGTCGTCGAGATGATGCAGAACTGCATCATATTCAACGACAAGACCCATGCTGACTTCGCCGCCGACAAGGCTACGCGCGCAGAACGCACCATCACGTTGCGCCACGGCGAGAAGATGCTCTTCGGCGCCAACAGGGAGAAGGGCCTCGTCTTCGAAAACATGCGGCTGAAGGTCGTAACCGTCGGACAGGACGGCTACACGATGGACGATATCCTTACGCACAACGCCCACGAACGCGACACGACGCTGCATGTGATGCTCGCCGCCATGAAATATCCCGACTATCCGGTGGCGCTGGGCGTGATCCGTGCCGTCGAGGACGACGCCGTCTACGACCAGGCCGTGGAACGCCAGGTCGAGGAGGTCAAGGCCGCCAGCAAGATCCATTCGGTGGACGACCTGCTCCGCTCGGGTGCCACCTGGGAGGTGAAGTAAAGGTTCCACCGATTCCACGGATACGGCCGGATGTTCCCCGAACGGAGCATCCGGCCGTTCGTTTGCAGCAATCGGCCGGGGTTCTTTGGTACTCTCTTTGCAGGTGATCCGGCACATTGTTTCACGCAAAAACGCATCAACCATGAAAAAAATGTTGCTTACGCTCGTATGCGCAGTCACGGCGCTCGGAGTCTGCGCCGCGCCGCAGGAGGTCGGATTCAACAAACTGCCGAAACCCGCCCGGGAATTCATCGAAAAGAACTTCTCGATCGAGACGGTCAAAAGTGTCGAGATGGACCGCAAATCGACCTGGGACCGCTACACGGTGCTCTTCGACAACGGATCGACGATCGCTTTCGAAGGCGACAAGGGAACCTGGACCGAAATCCTCATGAAGAGCGGTTCGGTTCCGGCAACCGCCGTACCGGCGAAGATCCAGGCCTACATCGCCAAAGAATATCCCGGAGAGACGATCACGCAGCTCACCCGATCGCAAAAAGGTTATGTCGTCGGGCTCTCCGACGGCGAAACAATCCCCTTCGACCAGAACGGGAAACCTGCAAAAATGAAACACGGACACTGATTCCGCATATCGGGAGGGCCTTCGGGCCCTCTTTTTTCGCCGCCGGGAGCTGCCACCCCGATAGAAATCCGATAGAAAACGGTGCCGGAACATATTTTTTTCTCCCAAAAATTGCGGGAATTAAATTTTCCTGCTATCTTTGTCCCCGCAACGGGGGATTAGCTCAGCTGGCTAGAGCGCTTGCATGGCATGCAAGAGGTCACGAGTTCGAATCTCGTATTCTCCACCAAGAAACAACGCAAAAGATTGCAAATCCCTGTAAATCACAAATTTACAGGGATTTTTATTTTGGCCGAAATGCAAAAAACTTCGGGAAGCAGGTTATCCGCAGTCTGTTCGGATATTTTTGAAAAAGCCGACGGTTCTGGCGCCTGTTCAATTCAAAAAAAACCCGCGCATCGCATGCGATACGCGGGATCAATAACACGGCCTGATCACTCAATGGATGGACATAAGTCCTATCGAGTATTACCAATTTTTCGAATAATCTCCATAATATAAGCCTACGGTATTAGGATCGAATACATTTCCATTAGAATTATGAGAAATATACACCCCATATCCATACATTCCATCCATACCGTCCGGTTCATATACCATTAGAGTTGTACTAATAATGTTATTCCATTGTCCTTCATATTCTCCTTGAATATTCGTAATAAGGTCTCCGAACATAAGGATATTATTAGAACTCCAGCCTAACATTCTCCATACCCAAAGATTCATTAAACCTATCATATTGAGATTAAATGAACTGGTTGCTGAGTAAAAAGGCACAGCAAATGCTCCATATTGAGATTGTTCCAGACCTGCAATCGGCTTGCGGGGATGGTTGTTCACCGGGAACATCATGCCGTTCATTTCTCCCTCGCTTTGGTCAATCATCCCCCACGGATCAAGAATCTGTACATCCTCGCCTTCACTCATATATCCCGACCAAGCATAATCGAGGTATTTCCCGACCTCGATGCCTCCAGTCGCCTCGGTGTCCCAGAAATATTCGGTAGGCTCCTCGTAATCGGATAAGGTCAACAATTTGTCGGGCATGGCTTCGCGCAGGGCCTTGATGAGTTTCGGATAGGAGGTGGTATTCATGGCGGGCATGCCTTCCACGTCACCATAGCCGGCGTTGCGGTCGAAAAGATTGACGCCATCGAGGCCATAGGTTTCGAGACACCCTTTAACTTGTGCCACGAAATCCGTAATCTGTGCATCGGTCAGGTTACAGAAGCCCAAGCCCGTATTCCCGCCTTCGATTGAAAGACAAACCTTACGACCCTTATCCTGCAAAGGACGGATATGCAGATCGGCATGTTCCAAAACATAACGGATATCCGAGTTAAGCACCAACATGGCTCGCCCCGAAACTTTATCATAGCCAATCTGAACTACACGTAAATTGACAATATTGCCATATGTTCGCATCCATACATTCGGAGCAGACGGGTTTCTAGTATTGTCTTTCGAGACAACCCACACATCAGCCAACAGAGGCGAATATTCAGAGGTATTTACATAAAATACCGTCGTATTTACGGGGTCCAGTTCGTAATCGCCGACCTCCGGTTTGCGGACCTTGACAACATAGTAGAGGATGCCGCCGTCATCGGACATAGCCACATCGTCCGACGACACCACAATCGGGGCCAGGTATTTCCCTGCTTCAAGCCCGTCGGCCTTGAAGGTCACTTTTATTTTCTCGGAGATTCGTTCCCCGGCGGCTATCGAGATTTGTCCGTTATCGGCAATCTGAATGTTGGCGGCCGGCATGGTCAGAAAATCAGTTCCGTATTTGGTGTTATAGATTTCGACCAGCGATTCATCCGGAGCTGTCTGAAGATTCAGATTTTTCTCGGCCGGGCGGTTCAAACGACAATACATCGGGTCGGATGTCGTCCCCGTGCCTTCCATCAAATAGACAACCGACCGTTCTACGGGAGAAAACTGGCTGCGAACCGACACATAGGTATTCTCCAGCGGCTCCTTGTCGGGGAGTTCTCCACGTGTCGTATCTATCGGATCGGCATCGCAGGCCGCAAGGCCGAGCATGCCCAGCACCATCAGGAATGCAAGGATTCCTCGTTTCATATCATAGTTCCGTTTCATAGTCATTCCTCGGTTTCGTTGATTTTCGGAATTTCAATGCCGTCGGGCCATACGATGTCGATCTCGGCTTCGCCGTCGTTGCCGTACATCGAGTAGTCCTTGACGGTATTCCCGACTCCCTCGTTGAATTTCCAATATCCCAACAGGGTCGGGTCGCTCGCAGGATCGGTTATTTCGTACATGTTCTCCCAGATCTGCTGCTGCGTGCGGGCCACGGACCAGACGCGCGCCTCGGCAATCTTGCCGTTCAGCGGGCGGTAGCCGTCGTAGGAACGGCCGATGAAGAACTGGTAGGCATCGCCGAAGCCGCCGTACTTTTTCTCGTTGTCCTCCGTCGGATTCTTCAGGTAGAAGTCATAGAGCGCACGCATGGCGAGGTTGATGCGCGTATCCTCACTCATCGAGGTGAGACCCATTTCGGTGCCCTCGCTCTGCAGCTCGCCGTTGACATAGACGCAGACGCGGCGGGTTGCCTGGTCGTAGGTGCAGGCCACATGGTACCACTGTCCGGCCGAGAGGTTCTTCGTAGCATCGCGCTCGGGGAACTTGCCGAATTTCGAACCGGAGCCCGAACCGTCGAACTGCAGCTGCTGACGCTCAAAGTTCGTGTCGCCGATACGAAGCAGGAGGTACTGCTCGACACCCATCACCGAAGAGATATTGACGGCATTGGTGTTCCCGTCGGAGGTGACGGTCGAGGTGGCAAACTGGTCAATGTAGATTAGTGCCTCGTAGGTCACGGCCGTCAAGCCGTTCCACGCCTGACTGTTTGTCCCGTAGGTGTCCAGCGTCGGGAAGTTAATCCAGTTGCCCTCGCCGAGCTGCGCCGCGACGGTGATGTTCGACGAGCGTTTGACGACGTAATAGACCGTCGAGGAGGTCGCCAGCGTCGGGACCGACGACTGCGCGATCGTCACCGGCACAAGGTAGGTTTCGTCGAGCGGCAGAGCTCCGGCCTGCTCGGCACCCTCACCCAGCAGGTTCTGCAGATGGAGCGTGAGCGTCTCGGAGGTCGTCTTGCCCGCGGCAATCGTCGCGGTTTCGGACGAGAGCTTATAATACTTCGCATCGAGCATCGACCACGACGTGCCGTAGCGGGCGTTGTAGCGCTCAATCAGCGACGGATCGACCGTCACGGAGAGCGTCACATCTTGATCCGACGGATAGGCCAGCGTCGCCGCAAAGGTGCGGTCGAAGACATCGAGCGTATTCTTGATTGTTGCCGCCTGCACCTCGGAGGTCTCCGCCACATCGAGGTAGACCACGTTGCCGAACTTGTGGTCGTCGGCGTCGTAGTTGGTGCAGGCCGTCTGGACCGCAACCATTCCGATGCAGGCCAGCAACAGCATATTTTTCCGTGTTTTCATGGTTCACTATTTGGAAGGGTTCAACAGTTGGATGGCATCGCTCAGCAGCGGGTAGTTGCGCTCGACATCGTAGTAGTCGTTGTCGATGTCGTAGGCGGCAAGTCCGGCCAGCGGACCCAGCGAAACGACCCGCTCGGCCATCTCCGTAATGGCGGCATGTTCGACAACCTCCTCGTCGTAGAGCGGAGCCCCGGCCGCAGCCGCCAGCAGCAGCCGTTCAGGTGCGATGCCGGCATAGCCCGTGGCATTGACCACCTGCAGCTTCAGGGTCGTGATGTCGGTCGTCGCCTCGGTATCGAGGACCACATAGTCCAGTTTCGCGCGGTCGGCTTCGGCCACGAAGAGCGGATTACCCTCATAGACCAGCAGCTGGCCGTCCGTTTTGGCCGCCGAAAGCGTGGC
>DWWQ01000007.1 GCA_019119615.1 Candidatus Alistipes stercoravium
CCATCGTCATAGCCGGCCTCACCGTGGCCTGCCACCTCTTTTAAATGAGCGGGCGGGCCGCCCGGCCCCTGCATACGCCCGGTCCGGAGGCAATCCCTCCGGACCGGATGCTTTTCACCATTTCCCATTTCGGCTTATGTGCACTTCCGGATTTGCTTCTGCCGCTGTTTTGTCGTATCTTTGCGTTTGTATGAAAAATATCGTATTCGATCTGGGCGGCGTGCTTTTCGCCCGGGACAAGCGCAAATGCAGTCCCGAAATCATGGAATTTTTCGGCTTTCTCCGAACCCCGCGGATGCCCCGTTTCTGGGAGGAGTACGACCGGGGTACCTCGACCTTCGACGAGGTCGTCGAGGAGCTGTGCCGCATGACGGGCCGCTCGCGCGAGGTATGTGTCGGCGTGATGCACGAGGCGATCGACCTGCAGGAGCCCGTTGCGGCCACCGAGCGTCTCGTCGGCGAACTGAAGGCGGCCGGCTACCGGCTTTATGTGCTGTCGAACATGTCGCGCGAGTTTATCGACTGCCTGCGTCGTTTCCCGGTTTATGCCCTCTTCGACGGGGAGGTGGTCTCCTGTGAGGAGCATACCGTAAAGCCCGAGCGCCGCATCTACGAAATCCTGCTCGAGCGTTATGCCCTGCAGCCTGCAGAGACGCTGTTTATCGACGACCGCGAGACCAACATTACGGCAGCCAGGGCCCTCGGTATCCACGGTTTCCGTTTCGACGCCCATGATACTGCGGCTTCATGCGAGGCTTTGCGGCGGTTTTTGCTCTGATATTCAGATAGAATCCGGCTTATTGCTTGTATCCCCAAAATGGGAACGCGCTGCATCCCGAAACTCATTCGGAGTTACGGGATGCGATTTTTTGCAAATTTTTCACGAAAAAGTTGCAAATTCATTATAGTTTACTACCTTTGTTATTCGAATAACAGTAATTAGGAGTAGAAACCTAAAAGTCTTATCACAATGGCAAGAAATCTCAAAATCAGAGACCTTACGTTGCGCGACGGCCAGCAGTCGTCGTTCGCCACGCGTATGAATCAGGCGCAGATCGACCGCTGCCTGCCGTTCTACAAGGATGCGAATTTCTATGCGATGGAGGTGTGGGGCGGAGCCGTGCCCGATTCGGTCATGCGCTACCTGAACGAGAATCCCTGGACCCGCCTCGAGACGATCCATAAGGCTGTCGGCAACGTGTCGAAGCTTACGGCCCTCTCGCGCGGCCGCAACCTGTTCGGCTACTCGCCCTATACGGACGAGATTATCGACGGCTTCTGCCGCAATGCGATCCAGAGCGGTCTGGGCATCATGCGTATCTTCGATGCCCTGAACGATGTGGACAACGTGAAATCGACGGTCAAGTATGTCAAGCAGTATGGCGGCATTGCCGACTGCGCCGTATGTTATACGGTCGATCCGAAATATCCCGAGCTGGGCTTCTGGGCCCGCCTCACGGGCAAGAAGAACCCCGCACCGGTCTTCACCGATGCCTATTTCCTCGACAAGGCCCGTCAGATGGCGGCTCTCGGCGCCGACATGATCACCATCAAGGACATGTCGGGTCTGATTCCGCCGCGCCGCGTGGCGACGCTCGTGCGGCTCTTCAAGAAGAACCTTTCGATTCCGGTCGATTTCCATACCCACTGTACGCCGGGTTACGGTCTGGCCTCGGTGCTTTCGGCCATTGTCGCCGGTGTGGATATCGTCGATACCAACTGTTGGTACTTCGCAGGCGGTACGGGAGCTCCCGCCATCGAGCTGGTGCATGTCTTCTGCAAGAAGATGGGCATCGACACGGGTGTGAACATGGAGGCTGTGGCCAAGATCAATACGCAGCTGCGTGAGATCCGCAAGGAGCTGAACCAGTCGGTATTCGGCACCGAGAAACCCGAGCCCAAGCCGTTCAATCCGCTGACCGATACGCTGCCTGCCGAGATCGACGCCCTCTTCGACAAGGCAATCGAGGCCGCACAGCGCGATGACGAGGCCGCAACGATCGACCTCTGCCGCAAGATCGAGGCTTACTTCGGCTTCCCGGCTCCGAACGAACTGGTGCAGAAGGCCGAGATTCCGGGCGGCATGTATTCGAACATGGTAGCGCAGCTCAAGCAGCTCAAGGCCGAGGAGATCCTGCCGCGGGCCATGGAGCTGATCCCTTCGGTGCGTCTGGCCGCCGGTCTTCCGCCCCTGGTAACCCCGACGTCGCAGATCGTCGGTGCCCAGGCCGTGAACTGTGCCCTGGACGAGAAGGCGGGACGCCCGATGTATACCAACAAGTCGTCGCAGTTCGTAGGTCTCGTGAAGGGCGAGTACGGACATACGCCGGTGAAGATCGACCCCGAGTTCCGTTTCAAGATCTGCGGCGTGCGTGAGGAGACGCCCTACGATACGTCGAAGTACCAGATGCAGCCCAACCCCGAACTTCCCGAGGCCGGAGGCGTGAAACTTGCCGCCAACGAGAAGGAGGTGCTGTTGCTCGAATTGTTCCCGATGGTGGCCAAGACGTTCCTTACCAACGAGAAGAAGAAGGCTTACGAGGCCTCGAAACCTGCCGAGCCGGTTCCGGCCCCCGAGGCTCCGCAGGCTGCTGCCAAGGCACACGAAGCCATCACGGGCAATACCGTTACGGCGCCGCTGCCGGGCCGTATCGTTTCGATCGACGTGAAGGTCGGCGATGAGGTGAAGGCCGGCCAGCAGGTGCTGGTTCTCGAGGCCATGAAGATGGAAAACTCCGTGGCGACCGACTACGCCGGCAAGGTGAAGCAGATTTTGGTCGAGGTGGGTGAGAATGTCGCTACCGACGCCGTGCTCATCGAGATCGGGTAGGGTTGCGGGGGCCGTAGGCACCTCTGCTGAAGGCAAGGCCGCCCGTCATGTTTCAACATGGCGGGCGGATTTTTTCTGCCCGAAGGCCTGCACCTTGCGGATTGCCGGAATCGTGCGGTTTCCGCTCCTGCATGAGGCGGGCCGGATGTCGGCGCGGATCGGTGTTTGTGTGCGAACGGGGTGCTGATAAAGACGAAAAAGGAGTTGCGGATCTCGCATCTCCTCGATTTTCAGTAGCGGGAGAGAGACTTGAACTCTCGACCTCATGATTATGAATCATGCGCTCTAACCAGCTGAGCTATCCCGCCATTGCTGAAATGCGAGTGCAAAGGTAATAGAAAATTTCATATCTGCAAAAAACTTTGGCCAAAAAACACCTTCCGACGGATGAAACCGCTTTGTCAGGGGCCGTGGCATCGATTTTGAGTCCGTAGGCAGAAACGAAACGACATGCGAACCATTCGGGCTCCCCATGAAAATCTGCTCCGCACGCTCGGTGCGATCAAGGTCCTTGCCGGTCTGACGCTTCTGGCCGCCGTATCGTGGGAGGTCCTCGGAGGCAACCGCACCTCCTTTTCGCCGACTTTCCTGCATATCCAGTTCGTGATCTGCATGATCTTTCTGTGTGATTTTTTCCTGCGTTGGGCCGCCGCGGAGCGCGGGACGCACTTCGTGCTGCACAACCTGCTGTTCCTGCTCATATCGATTCCCTACCTCAATCTGATCCATTGGGCCGGCATCGACCTTCCGCGCAGCCTCGGAATGCTGTTTGGCCTGATACCTCTGCTGCGGGCCTTTCTGGCCATGGTTATCGTCGTGGGGTGGCTCGTGAACAACAACGTGCGGAGGCTGCTGGCGGCCTATATCTTCACCGTTGTCGTCTTTACCTACATCTCGGCGCTGATCTTCTATGATTACGAAGCTCCGGTCAATCCCGCTCTTCACGGCTTCGGCAACGCCCTTTGGTGGGCCTGGATGAATGTGGCGACCGTCGGTGCCGCTATTTTCCCGGTTACGCCTGTCGGAAAACTCTTCAGCGTGCTGCTGCCGCTCGTGGGCATGATGTTTTTCCCGATCTTCACGACCTATATCCTGAACGAATTCGCATCCTCCCGAAGCCGGAAGAATCAGGAATAGAGGACAGTCCGGATCCCTTTTCCGGAAAGTTTTTCCGGGCTTGCCGCATGTCATAAAATCGGGTTGCGTCGTCCGTGTTCTCATGTTTTTTCGTATCTTTGACGGAAAAATAAATTCAGTTATCGAACTACAAAACCCGAATTCATGACACCTGCAGCAGTTATCGCCACCGTTTTGGGCTATATAGCCGTTCTATTCGCCGTAGCCTGGATATCGGGCCGGCGTGCCGACAATGCCGGATTCTTTACGGGCAACCGACGTACCCCGTGGTATATGGCAGCCTTTGCCATGATCGGCGCCGCCATCTCGGGCGTAACCTTCATTTCGGTCCCCGGGTCGGTATCGGTCGATGCCTTCTCCTACATGCAGATGGTCTTGGGTTTCACCGTCGGTCAGTTCATCGTGGCCTTCGTGCTGATTCCGCTTTTCTACCGGCTGCACGTTGTCTCGCTGTATGAGTATCTTGACAGCCGTTTTGGCGTGGCGTCGCACCGTACGGGGGCCTGGTTCTTCTTCATTTCGAAAATCCTCGGGGCTGCGTTGCGCGTCTATGTTGTCTGCGCCGTGCTGCAGCTGCTCGTTTTCGACCGTTACGGATTCCCCTTCTGGAGCAATGCCCTCATCACGATGTTCTTCGTGTGGCTCTATACGCAGCAGGGCGGTGTCAAGTCGCTCATCTGGACCGATTCGCTCAAGACCTTCTGCCTGGTGGCGAGCCTTGTGCTCTCGATCGTCTATATCATGCGTAGCCTTGATTTCACGATGGCCGATACGGTCCGCGAGGTGTCGGCGTCGCCCATGTCGCAGATCTTCTTTTTCGATGATCCCGCCTCGGACCGCTACTTCTGGAAAATGTTTGCCGCAGGTATCGTGCTGTTGGTCAGCATGACGGGCCTCGATCAGGACCTCATGCAGCGGAACATGAGCTGCGCCACGCCGCGCGATTCGCAGAAGAACATCATCCTCACGGCCTTCAGCCAGATGTTCGTGATCTTCCTTTTCCTCGTGCTGGGTGTCCTGCTTTACCTCTATATGGACCATGCCGGTCTGGCGATGCCTGAAAAGACCGACCAGGTTTTCTCGCTCGTGGCGGTCGAAGGCGGTCTGCCGGTCATCGTCGGCGTGCTGTTTGTCATCGGACTCATTTCGAGCACCTATTCGGCAGCAGGTTCGGCCCTCACGGCTCTGACGACCTCCTTTACGGTCGATATCCTCGAGGGGACGAAACGCTACGGCGAGGAGCGCCTGACGCGCATCCGCCGCGGCGTGCATGTCGCCATGGCCTTTGGCATGGCGCTTGTGATCCTCGCCTTCGGCTATCTGGCCGACGACAGCGTCATCAACCTCGTGTACAAGGTCGCCAGCTATACCTACGGTCCCATCCTGGGCATGTTCGTCTTCGGCATGTTCACCCGTCTGAAGGTCCGCGACCGCTGGATGCCACTGGTGGCCGTTGCCGCTCCCGTGTTGAGCGCCCTGCTGCAGTGGTGGGCGGCCCGGGCGTGGGATTATCAGATCGGTTTCGAGCTGTTGATCTACAATGCGCTCTTCACGGTGATCGGAATGCTGCTGCTTGTAAAACGTCATGATAAATAGACTTTTAATTCTTTTTGCCTTACTTGCGGCTTCAGGTTCCGCCTCGGCGGCTTCGGAGCGCCTCGGAACCTCCGAGCGTCTTGCCGTCGGCCGCACGCTTTCGCGGATTGTAGCCCGCGAGGTCTCGGGCGGCTATGTCAGGGTGCAGGGCGTGCAGGCCTCGCGCAGCCGGGTGCGGATCTACGCCTCGATCGGCCTGTCGTATTATCCCTTCCGCGAAGAGAATACCGCGGCCATGCGCGATTCGGTGCGGGCTCTGCTGCCTGCGGCCTACCGCAAGGCGCGGATCGAACTCTATACCGACGGTCATGAGGTGGCCGAGCTGATTCCGCTGGCGCACCGCGATCCGGAACAGCTCCGCAAGCAGATTTCCAAACGCCGCATCATCCCCTTCACCAACCGTTCGGCACGACCGTTGGTTGAACCGCTGTCGGTTGCCGCCCGTCCCGGACAGGGACTTGCCGGACGCCATATCGCCCTTTGGCAGAGCCACGGGCGCTATTTCGACCAGCATACGAACCGCTGGAAGTGGCAGCGCTCGCAGCTGTGGCAGACCTGCGAGGACCTCTATACGCAGAGTTATGTGCTGCCGTATCTGGTCCCGATGCTCGAACGGGCCGGAGCCTGCGTGCTGCTGCCGCGCGAGCGAGACGTGCAGGTCCATGAACTCCTTGCCGATAACGATGTCCCCGGAACTTATGTCGAATCGGGTGCCTGGGAGACGGGCGGCGTGGGCTTTGCCCCGCTGCATGCGGTTTACCGCTCGGGGGAGAATCCCTTCCGTGACGGTACGACGCGGCGGACCCGTACGGTCCGCGGTGAGGCCACGGCGAGTGCCGTATGGCGGGCCGATATTCCCGAACGGGGCGAATATGCCGTCTATGTGAGCTATGAATCGTCGCCGCAACATGCCGAGGATGCACAATATACGGTCCATCACCTCGGGGGCGACTCGAAGTATGTGGTCAATCAGACGATGGGCGGCGGAACTTGGATCTATCTCGGCAAATTTCTGTTCGACCCGGGCGAGCAGGCCGTCGTAACGCTCTCGAACGCTTCGCAGAAGGAGGGGGGTCTGCTCTCGGCCGATGCCGTGAAGATCGGCGGCGGTTACGGCAACATCGCCCGCACGGTCTGCGACTCGTTGCGTGTGGCGGGTCGGGAATACCTCGAGGAGACGAGCGGCTATCCCCGCTTCTGCGAGGGTGCCCGCTACTGGCTCCAGTGGGCCGGTTTCGACGAGAAGGTCTATTCGCCCAAGGCGGGTACGGACGACTACAAGGACGACTACATGTCGCGCGCCCACTGGGTCAATGCCCTGATGGGCGGCTCGGAGCGGATGCCCGACTCGTGCGGGCTGCGCATTCCCGTGGATATGGCGCTGGCGTTTCACTCCGATGCGGGCGTGCGCGACGGCGACGAGACGATCGGCACGCTGGGCATCTTCTATACGAAGGAGAACAAGGGGCGTTTCGAGGGCGGTGCTGACCGTTACCGCTCGCGCGATCTGACCGATCTGGTGATGACGCAGATCGTCTCGGACATCCGCCGGACGTGGGAGCCTGACTGGAACCGCCGGGGATTGTGGAACCGCGCCTATTACGAAGCTCGCGTTCCGGGAGCTCCGACCATGCTGCTCGAACTGCTGTCGCACCAGAATTTCGCCGACATGCGCTACGGCAGCGACCCGCGCTTCAAGTTCCTCGTATCACGCGCCGTTTACAAGGGTATTCTGCGCTATGTCGCCTCGCAATACGGGACTCCATATGTCGTGCAGCCGCTCCCGGTCGAGGGGCTCTCTACGGAGTTTCTTGACGGGAACGAGGTGCGCCTTTCGTGGCGCGGTGTCGCGGATTCGCTTGAGGCGACGGCCGCACCCGACGGCTATGTCGTCTATACACGCATCGACGACGGTGGCTTCGACAACGGCCGCTATACCGAAGAGGAGTGGTTCACGACACGCCAGGAGCCCGGCCGTATCTACAGCTACCGCGTTGCGGCCGTCAATGCCGGCGGCGAGAGCTTTCCGAGTGAAACGGTGGCCGCCTGCCGGATGCCCGAAGAACGGGGCCGTGTGCTGATTGTCAATGGCTTTACCCGCGTGAGCGCTCCCGTAAGCCTGCGCAGCGATTCGCTGGCGGGATTCTTCATGGAGCGCGACGGCGGGGTTCCCGACCGGCAGGATATCGCGTTCATCGGTCCGCAGCGGGTCTTCGATCCGGCGCAGGCGCGATGCGAGGTCGATTCCCTGGCGCTTGGCAGCTGCGGCAGCGACTATGCTCCGGAGGTTCTGGGCGGCAATACGTTCGATTACGGCTACCTGCACGGGCGTTCGGTCGCTGCGGCGGGCTACTCGTTCTGTACGGCTTCCGTGAAATGCGACCGCCGGCTGTGGAATCCCGAAGAGTTCGTTGCGGTGGACCTGATCCTCGGCAAGCAGCGTGCGACCACGATGGGACGGGGATTCAGAGATGCGGATTTCGAGGCGTTTCCTGTTGATCTGCAGGATGTAATATACGATTACCTCAAGCGTGGCGGCAATCTCTTCGTGTCGGGGTGTTATCCGCTTTCGGACCTGCTTCGTACGGATGCTTCGGCGGCGGATTCCCTTTTTGCCCGCGAGGCGTTGCATTGTACGGGCGCCGGTCAGTGGCCGGTTTGCCGCGAGCCGGCCGTTCGTCGCGGACGGGTGCTTGTCGTGGCTTCTGCGGCCGATTTTTCACGCGGAGCCTACCGTTTCAACGGCGACTGGCGCCGTGATTGCTACCGGGTCGAGACGGCCGACCGCCTCGAAGCGGTCGGCGAGGGGGCTTTCCCCGTGATGCGCTACGCCGGGGGCGGTGTGGCGGCCGTGGCCTATGACGGTTCCACGGCGGGGGACCCGGGCGTTCCGGGCCGGAGTTTCGTAACGGGATTTCCCTTCGAGACGCTCCGTTCGGAAGTCGAGCGCGACCGGTTGATGCGCGACGTGCTGCGATTCCTTGTTGAAAACAGATATTATTGATTATAAATGTTTTAAAACGGTTATTGAATATGTCGCTTGAACAACAGATCTCCAAGGGGATCATGGAGGCCATGAAGGCCAAGGATACGGTGCGCCTCAGCGCGCTGCGCAATGCGAAGAAGTACATCATCGAAGCGAAGACCGCCGGTCCCGAAATTGCGGAACTTTCCGACGCCGACGTGTTGAAGATCATCTCGAAGCTCGCCAAGCAGGGACAGGATTCGGCCGCGATCTTCCAGGAGCAGAACCGGCCGGATCTGGCACAGGAGGAGCTGGCGCAGGTTGCCGTTTACCAGGAGTTCCTGCCCAAACAACTGACTGCGGAGGAGCTGACTGCCGAGATTCGTGCCCTCATCGCCGAGACGGGCGCCTCGTCGATGCGCGATATGGGCAAGGTGATGGGCCTGGCCACGAAACGTCTGGCCGGCCGCGCCGACGGCAAGGAGATCTCGGCCAAGGTCAAGGAGCTCCTCGCATAAATCCGCCACGGCATGCACCTGCTTGAAGAGTTGCACCGCAACGTGAAGACCATCGCCATGCCTTCGGCCATGGTGGTGGGGGCGTTGCTGTGTCGTCCGGTTGCGGCGCTGGAGGCTGCAAGCCACCAGATGATCACCCCGACGCTGATCTTTCTGATGCTCTTCGTTACCTTTTGCCGCGTCAGCCCCAAGCAGATGAAACCTTCGATGCTCCATTTGTGGCTGCTGCTTTTTCAGATCGTCATGTGCGTGGCGGTCTACATGCTGTTGCTGCCGTTGAACGATGTGGTGGCACAGGGAGGCATGATCTGCGTGCTGGCACCCGTAGCGATGGCTGCGGTGGTCATCGCCGGCATGCTGGGCGCCGACGTCGCCACGATGGCCACCTACAGCCTCATCTGCAACATGGCCATTGCGCTGGTGGCTCCCGTGATTCTCACCTTCACCGGAACCGGGAGCTGCTCCTTCTCGCAGATCCTCGCGCGGGTCGCTCCGCTGCTGGTCGGACCGTTCGCCGCGGCACAGTTCTTCCGCTTCGTCTTTCCGAAACTGGCCCACTGGATCGGCGATCACGGGCAGATCTCGTTCTACATGTGGCTGCTGTCGCTGATCGTCATCATCGGCCGCACGACCTGCTTCATCATCGACCTGCACGGGGCGTCGATATCGACCGAGCTGTGGCTGGCCTTCGTGGCATTGGTGATCTGTCTGGCCCAGTTCAAGATCGGCCGCATGCTGGGACGCCGTTACGGCGATGCGGTAGCCGGAGGACAGTCGCTGGGGCAGAAGAACACGGTGCTGGCCGTGTGGATGGCCCAGGCGTTTCTGAACCCGATTTCGTCGATCTCCCCGACGGCCTATATCGTCTGGCAGAACCTCGTAAACTCCTATCAGATCTACCGCAAGGATCATGAAAGGAAGGGGTAATTGATTGAATGTCAGTTTTTAATGTTGGAGAGTACCTGCTTCGGAACGGATGACGAGGAACCGCTCCGGGTTTTCTGTCCGGGAGTTACGGGTAAACGCAGAATGGCAAGGCCGGGCGGGTCTGTTTTATCGTATGTCTTTTTTTCGATCAAACTATAAGTTTACGCATGGCAGTTCTATGAGAATCGCATTGTTAATCTTGTTTTGTCTGATATCCGTCGCTGCTTCGGCACAGGATGTCATTGTCAGAAGGAACGGTGATGAAATTCAGGCCAGAGTGTTGGCCGTTTCCGATTCCGGAATCGACTATAAAAAGTGGTCCAATCAGGATGGACCGACTTATACCCTGTCCAGGGACGATGTATTCATGATTAAGTACATCAATGGCGACAAGGATGTTTTTGGCGATGAATCCCGGCCGGTTGTCCAGAAGGAAACTTCATCACCCGGATATGTCGCGAAGGCCCCCGCGTCCAACAATGCGGAACTCATAAGGAAATACCGGCCGGAGATGCGTGTAAAGACTGAACCTTCGGAGAAACCCTCCAAATGGTTTTTCCCGGTCATGGCCGTGGCGGATTCGTCGGTACTTTCAAACGAAGATATCGAGATTGCGATTGTCCCCCATGTCGTTTGCTACGACGGCACCATTTCGCTGTTGCGCTATTATATCGAGATTGAGAACAAGACCGGTAACACGATTTATGTCGATAAGGCGAATACGTTTCGAATAGATACGGATGGCTCGTACAGCTCCTATTTCGATACGAACCAGATTAACATCACGGAAGGCAGTAGTTCGGGAGTGGGAATCAACCTGGGCGGCATAACCAATGTATTGGGAATCGGGGGAGTCGCAGGGACGTTGGCCAATGCGACATCCGTTGGCGGAATGTCGCAGAATTCGGTTACGAAATCCTACTCGCAGCAGCGTATCCTGATGATACCTCCCCGGGCGAAAGCAAACCTTTCCGAGTATAAGCAGGTGCATGTGAAAGGATCGCATTACGAGAATATCTCGGAGGCGGAATCCTGGGGAGAGGGCCTCGTGTCCCCCCCCCGTCCTGTTAAAAAGGGCGAGTGCGTCTATTATGATGAGCAGGAGTCGCCCTATGAAAACAGATACTTCATAACCTATTCGACCCGTGCGGATTTCTCCTCCTATTCGATATTGGGTTTCCGAATTTATGCCCGGTGCATCATCGGAGAACGTTATTTCTCCCCGTATAATGAAGTTCAGTTCATAAAAGGTATCCAGAAATATCTTCCGGACTTCCTGAACAATCCCCATTTAATCGTAGGGGATTGCATCGATGTCGGTAAACCCTGACATTGCCGGTCGGTTCTGCCGGCAGGTCGCAATCCCGCAATCTGCAACAGGCTGTCGGGAACGGGCCGTCTTCGTGTGGAGAACCGAAACCGTTGCCGAATCTCCTGTAAAAACGGGACGACCCGGATTTCCGGATCGTCCCATTCGTTTGCTATGCTTCCTTTCGGGGCGGGATTTTCAGCTGCCGGGGTGCGGCCGTTACTTGCGGAAGATGAAGTAGACGGCCAGAATCAGGCAGAGGAAGCCGGCCAGGTGGTTCCAGCGCAGGGAGTCCGAGCGCATGAAGACCAGGGCGAAGACCGTGAAGACCGAGAGGGAGACTACCTCCTGGATGACCTTCAGCTCCCAGATCGAGAAGGGACCTCCGAACTCGGCCGAGCCGATACGGTTGGCCGGAACCTGAAAACAGTACTCGAACAGGGCAATGCACCAGCTGAAGAGCACGATGGCCATCAGACCGAAGCGTTCGAGTTTGGATTTGAATGCGATGTGTCCGTACCAGGCCAGCGTCATGAAGGCGTTGGAGATGACGAGCAGCACTACGGTGGATAAACCTCGGAACATATTGTCAGGATAAAATTTGAGTCAGATCGTCGTCCGTGATATCGGTATAGGTGCCGATGATGCGGTCGGGACGGCCCTCGTCGAGCAGCGTCTCGCGCGGAAGGGTCGTTGCCAGGGCGACGATGCATCCGGCGCCGGCTCTCCGGGCCGATTCGATGCCCGCCAGGGCATCCTCGAAGACGACACATTCGGACGGCGTGGCCCCGAGGGCTTCGGCGGCCCGGAGGTAGATCTCCGGGTCGGGCTTGCAGTGGGAAACCCGGTCGCCCGAGATGCGGGCGTCGAAACAGTCGTCGATGCCGCAGTGCCGCAGGACGAACTCCACGTTGGCCATGCATCCCGAGGAGCCCACGGCGCAGCGGATCCCCCGTGCACGGAGCCGGTCGAGCAGTGCGCGCAGTCCTTCGATGGGGCGGATCTCCGGAGCGTATAGATCGCGGTAGATGGCCTCCTTCTCGTCGGCCAGGGCGTCGATGCCTTTTGCGCGGATCACCTCCTCGGGGAGGATGCGGCGCATGATGTCCTCGTTGCCCATGCCGTAAACACCCTTGAGCTTCTCGGCCCAGTCGCGGATGCCGTAGCGGTCGCAGAAGACCGAAAAGGCCCTCAAGTGCGCCGGCGTGTTGTCCACCAGCGTACCGTCCATGTCGAACAGAGCGGCTTTTTTCATCGCGGATTCGTTTTTTTCGGGCGCAAAGATAGCAATTTTTCGCGACCGATCGTCTACTGCGAAGCAAACCGCACCGTTTAGGGTCAGAATTTGAGCTGAATGCCGAGATTCACGGCAAAATTCTGCACCTTCTGTCCGGGCAGCGGCTGGCGGTGGGTCAATCGCCAGATGCAGTCCACGCGGAAGATGCGAAAGATGTTCTCCACGCCGACGCCCGCCTCCACATAGGGGGTGCTGACCGAGCCCATGCCTGCCGGGAAGAGCAGCGGAGCCCCCGAATCGATGCGCGATCCGTCGTTCTTCGGCGAGAGCGAACCCCAGACGCCCTTGCAGACCAGCACCTCGCGCCATTTGAGCCGCTTGATGAGCGGCAGGCGTCCCAGCAGCAGCCCGTTGAAGTGGTGCTCCCAGAACCACGACACCCAGCTGTCGGAGGCAAACTCGTAGTAGTTCATGCACGAGAAGGCGTGAGGGTCGTAGAAGTAGGTGCCGTTCCCTTCGTGGAGCTTGAGCAACGGATAGGGGATGTGTCCGAAAAGCCGTCCGCCCTGGATCGAGATCGTCGAGTAGCCGCACGGCGGCAGGTTGGCCCGGTAGCGGATGTTGCCCACCAGCGCGTAGTACTCCGGGCTTCCGGACAGCAGATCGGGGATTCCGGCCGTGAATATGAGCGAGACGACGGGGTAGCGCGATCCGAGATACTTCTTGTCGAAGGGGCGGCGGAAGACCGCTTCGTTCTTCGACAGGCGGATGCTGATGCTCACCGTTGCATCGTTGAGCGAGCGCAGCGGATCACCGCCGCCGGGACGGAGCATCGGGACGTAGCGGTTGCCGTGGATATGCTGCATCCGCAGGCCGACCGTCGTACTGATGCCCTGACGCCATTCGTGTTCGTAGGAGGCTTCGCCGCGGTCGATCATCGAAAGACGTTGATCCCCGCGCGAGAGAATCGAGGTGAAGATGCTGTTCTCGTTGAGTATGTTGTGTCCGGTGCTGAGCTGGATAATGTCGTGCCGGGCCGCGAGGGTCAGCTTGCGGGTCAGCTGCCGTTTGAAGGCGAACTCGACCATCGCGCCGCCCTTGAAACGCCTGTCGCGCGTGCCATAGGCAACGTATCCGCCCAGACGCACCGTACGACTCACGGCCGGGGTGGTGCGTACGCCCAATTGCATGCGGAAACCCTCCGCATCGTTGAAGCTGCCCAGTTTGTGGTAGGGGCCCAGCCCGATGTACTTCGTATTCCAGTAGCCGCTCAGCACCGTATTGATGACGGTGTAGATGTTGCGGTAGAGGGGTGCCTGCTTGACCGAATCGACCATGCGGTAGATCTGCCGTTCGCGGTCGCTCAGCCGATAAGGGCGGATCTGCTCCCAATACTCCTCCGAGGTGTTGTCGGGCTCAAACTCCTCGACGACGACGTTGTTGTCCATGCGGCGGATTTCATCGGGGATCGGCTCGCCGATCTTCGGATCGGAGTAGATCACTTCGCGCGTGCCGAGAAACGAGGTGAGTTTCGAGGAGTCGGCCTCCGAGATCGAGAACTCGGCCGATATGCGGTCGCGGGCCCGGAACCAGCCGCCGTCGGGCAGCCGCTGGTTCTCGCTCTCCAGAACCAGGTGTTTCACCCAATTGACGTTCGTGCCGCGCGGCATGCGGGCCGTGGCCTATTCGAGTGCGAAACTCGCCGAGTCGATGTTCATCTCACCGTCGAGCACCGGCGTGGCCAGCCGTTTGGGATGGAAGCGGATCTTGTAGATCTTGCGTCCCTCGTGGTACGAGCTGTCCACGAGGAAGTAGTTGTAGAAGGCGCGGCCGTACTCCGACAACGGACTGGCAAAGCGGGCGTTGAACAGTACGATGTAGTTGTCGTAGAAGTTCACGTCGCCGTGCATTCCGCCGGTGAACTGTGCCACGGCGACATTGTTTTCGACGCCCGAGATCCGGCTGGCGCGGATCACCTCGCGCTTGAACTCCGGCGAACGACTTCGGTAGAGCTCGGCGATCGATTCGGCGATCATGGCCGGAAGATAGACCTGTCCGGTGAGTGCCGAAGTGTCCATGTAGTTGAATATGAAGCCGAAATTACGCTGAAGCCGCCGGTTGCGGAACCCCGGACGGATGTTTGTCAGGTCGAGCTCCGTCTTCGTATAGGTCCGGCAGTGATAGGTGTCGTGGCGGTCGGGATCATAGCACGACCGGTTTCGGCGGACCCCTTCGAGAATCGGGAAGGCGGGATTCTCACCCGGGGTGATGACCACGTCGCCGATCCCGAATTCGACGGCTTCGAGACTGAAGTCCACGCGGTTGAAGCTGCCGTATGTAACCGGCTGCGTACTTGTGGCATATCCGATCATCGAGGCCTGCACGCAACTGACCGTGTCGCGGGTCTCGAGCGAATAGATGCCCTGTTCGTCGGTTGTTATTCCAACAGTTGTACCGGGGAATATCACACTCACAAAAGACAGCGGCGTTCCGCCGCTGTCGGTAACCTTTCCTCTCACACGGGTTGTCTGGGCGTGAGCCCCGACGCTTCCGAGCAGGAAGGCCAGCAACCCGAAAATCATTCTCCGTACCATATGCGGGCAAATGTAGTCAAAAAGTTCAGAATAGAAGAAAATAAACTACCTTTGCGGCAAATCAGTTGAAAATCATGACAGGTCATGGCACACGGAAAGATTGAAAAGACGAATGCCGCACGCCTGCTCGACCGGGCGAAGATTCCCTATGAACTGGTCCCCTATGCCGTCGATGAGGAACACCTCTCGGCGCAGCATGTGGCCGAACAGCTGGGCGAGGATATCGAGAGCGTCTTCAAGACGCTCGTTCTGAAGGGTGATAGGACGGGTTATTTCGTCTGTGTCGTACCCGGACACCATGAGGTCGATCTCAAGGCTGCCGCCCGCGTGTCGGGCAACAAGAAGGTCGATCTGATCCCGATGAAGGAGCTGCTGCCCGTAACGGGTTACATCCGCGGCGGCTGCTCGCCTGTCGGGATGAAAAAGGCCTTCCCGACCTTTTTCCACCGTTCGGTCGAGGGGCGCCCGTTTATCTATGTCAGCGCCGGAGTGCGGGGCCTGCAACTGAAGGTCGCTCCCGAGGCATTGATCGGCTATGTGCGTGCCGAGGTGGCCGACATCAGCCGCGAGGCATAGGGCGTTTATTCCGTATAGGCGGCGAGAAAATCCCGGGAATCGGCCCGGCATGCCTCCAGCTTCCGGTCCACGGTATTCCAGTGGATCGGGGTATTGAGAAGCTCCCCGAGGTCCGTTTCGGACTCTACGATCCGGTTTTCCAGTCCGAAGAGTTCCAGCAGGGAGCGGATTCGTGCGGACCCGCGCCGCTGGTTGATCCAGGCGGCGAATGGCTTGTGGAAGAGGATGCAGAAAACGCAGGCGTGGAACGAATCCGTAATCACATAACGGGCATTGTACAGCTCGGTGAGCCATTGTTCGATGCCCGGCATCTTCCCGCTGCTCTCCGAAGTGCGGTCCGTACGGCGGATGATCTGCATCCCGCGTTGTGATGCGAGGCGCCTGAGCGTCCGGCGCATGCGGCTTTTTATCCGGAAAAGGTAACAGAAAAGTGAATTGCCCGATGACGTCTCCGTATGGATGAAGGGCCGGTAATCTTCGGCCGTGAGCAGCAGGGTAGGATCGAGAACCTGCCGGGCTCCGTCGTATCCGAAATAGTCGCGGCACTGTTCGACGCCTGTTTTCTCACGCACCGAAACCCCTGAAAATCCTGCGAGCAGGCGGGCACAGCGTTTCTTCTCCTCCGGACTGTATTCGCAGGCCGCAGCTCCGAACGAGGCGGCATAGGAGATCCTTTGCAGGGGAGTCCCCTCCAGAAATGAAAAAAAGTAGATGTCCGTATTCCGGGCATAGCGCGGACGCCACACCTGGTCGCTGCCGACGATAAACAGGTCGAAACCTTCGTTGCGCAGGGCGGCGAAGTCTTCCCTGTCGTAGACCGGGAAGGTGCGCGGGGCAAGGTGATGGTAGATGAATTTCTCGATCTCCGATTTTTTATAGTCCCGCGTACGGGCATCGTTCATCTCCGCAAAAATCTCCTTATGATGGAAAAGCGACTCTACGGCACGCCGCAGTACCGTCCGCAGAAACAGATTCCCGACGGGCGGATCCTGCCGGTGGTTGTCGATGAGCCATACGTCGTGGCCGGACCGTTCGAGGTAGTTTTTCAGAGCGAAAGCCTGGAGTACGCCGCCATAGTTGGCATGCAGGGGGAGGGTCAATAGGGCAATTTTCATTTCAGGGGTTGTGAGGGTCGGGGGTAAAGCGTTTTCGGAACCTTCGGCGGAGGCGCTGCCACAGGGTCGGTCGGATTGTCCGGCGGAGCAGCGCGACGACCGAGTTTGTTCGGGCCAGTTCGCGGAAGAAGGCTTCGCGCAGAGGATGTGCCGCAACCTGCTCGCTGAAGCCGCCGTTGCGGGCGCGTACATGTCCGTCATAACGAAGTGCCGCATGTTCGGTGTCGAGCGCCCGGAACCGTTCAGCCCCCGCGGCCGAGTTGGCCAGGACCAGGCTTACGCCGCGGTTGTCGTCGAATGCCGGGGCGGCTTCGGCGACGTTCCACAGGTCGCACAACGTCAGGTCGCTGCCGCTGCGCCCCAACTTGAAGGGGCAGGCGTAGCAGCTCGGACGCAGGGTCAGCTCCCGGAGAAATCCCTGCATGTAGGGATCCTTGCGGGCCGGAAGACTCCGTATGCCGTCTTCGGTATGTAGGGTGAGGGCGTAATCCCGCCAGCCTCCGCGGCTTTTGTCGCGGAAGTCGATGCGGAGGATTCGCCGCCCGCTGCCGATCTCCCGCAGGTAGCGGCGCCACAGACCCGGGCTGGGCGCCCCGTGGCACAGACATTCGGCCGTCAGCAACAGTTCCGAATGTCGTCCCCGAAGAAAGGCGTACAGCCCGGCGATCTGGCAGGGAGTTCCCGTGAAGAGCACCCGGCGACCTTCGCGCAACAGGGCGGCAACTTCGTTGTAGCAGCCGTCAAGGCGACTTTGGACGTATTTCGATTTGGTAAGGGGGCGGATCTCCTCAAGGGTGGTTGCCTTGCGGTGGACAACCTCGCCTTCCGGAGTGAAGGCGGCGCCGAAAACGACGCCTCCCGCGCGGATCGTCTCCGCGGCCAGCAGCGGGAAGATGCCGCCCGAAGAACTTGACGCACAGGTCTCCGCATCCCGGGCCCGGGCGGCATAGCACTCCATAGGCGTGCGGGCTGCGGCGGGCTGCTGTTCCGGACAGATGCGCTCGCACAATCCGCAGTCGATGCAGACACTCGGATCCGTTACGGGGTAACGGAATCCTTCATCATCCTCCTCCATGCGGATGCATTGCTTCGGGCAGATCGCCGCGCAGGCTTCGCATCCGCAGCAGGTGCGTTTGTCGTTGATGGGGTGCATTTTCGAGGGATTCGGCTGAATTTTTGTTCGAAGATACGCTATTTTTTGCAATTAATGGTCCGAATAACCGATTTTTTGTGGTTTTCGGCCGATTCGGACCGACCTGTTGCGGGTTTCGGATGCCGTTTCGGCCGGGCCTTTTCGTTTTTCGGCCGTATCACGGTCGCCGTCGATCGATAAATACTTCGAATCGGGCTTTTTATGCCGGGTTACCCCGAATCCTGTGCGGGATTTTTTCGTAACTTGCACACAATTTGATATGCGGAAGATTTCCGGGAACCGTCCGTGCGGAACCCGGTGTCGGAAATGTTCGGAAAAATTCGCAAATACCTGCTGCGGGGTCTGCTTCTGCCCGTTGCCCTGTTGGTGCTCCTGCCGACGGCACTCTATGTGCCCGCCGTACAGCGCTGGGCCTGCACCCGGGCGGAGGAGTACCTCTCCCGCACACTCGGCATGGAACTCTCCGTCGAACGCATCCGTCTGGCCTTTCCGCTGCATCTGACGGTCGATCGGGCGGTATTGCGCGACGGCGGGGATACGCTGCTGCGATGCGGACGTCTGGATGTGGCGATCGCTCCGCTGCCGCTGTTGCGGGGCGAACTTGCGGTGCGCCGTCTGGAACTCTCGGATCTCGGGGGCCGCTACACGGATTCGCTGGCCGGGATGGACGCCCGTGTGGAGGTCGGCAACCTCGCGCTGCGTATTGCCCGGATCAACCTCCGCAAACACACTCTTTCCCTGTTCCGTGCCGACCTTGCACGGGCCGATGTGGCTCTCGATCTCGGCACATCCGCGGAATCCGCACCGAAGGCCGATATTGCGGCGGCGCCGTGGCGCATTTCGATCGGGCGTTTCACGGTTTCGAACACCGCATTCCGGATGCGGACGGCATCCGGAGGAATGGAACTCGAAACAACCCTCGCCGACGGAACGGTGGACGGCTGCGAGGTGGATCTGGCCGCTTCGCAGGTGGCGGTTTCCCGCCTGGCGCTGGACCGGGGGGCCTATACATGTCGGTTGACTGCCGGTCCTGCCGAAGATGCGGAACCGGCGGCGGCAGTTGCCGAATCGGCTTCGCCGGCCGTGCCGTGGCAGGTGCGCGTGGGGCGGATCACCCTGCGGGACAACCGCATGGCCTATGGCACCCTGGGACACCGGCCTGCCGCGGGCTTTGATCCCGAAGCCCTCGAACTGACGGGGGTGAATCTCGAGGTCGATTCGTTGTGGAACCGCGGCAGCGACATCGCCCTGCGGCTCGCAGGGCTCTCCTTCGCCGAACGGAGCGGTCTGGCCGTAAGCGATGCGGCAGGGCGCTTCTCGATGGACAGCACGGGGATCTCGCTCTCCGGGTTCCGGGTGGCGACGCCCCGGTCGCAGATTGCGGCCGAAGCGCATGCCGGAGCGGGCTTTGCCGCGTTGGACCCGCTGACGCCCCTTTCGGCCGATGTACGCATGATGCTTTCTGCCGCGGACCTGACTCCCTGGGTGGTATTTCCCGGAACCCTGCAGAACCGGCTCCTGTCGGGGCAATTCTCCGTTGCGGGAACACTCGGAAATATTCCTGAAGCGGCACTTTGCCTGTCGATTCCCGACATGCTGATAATAAATATCTCCGGAACGGCAAAGAACCTTCCGGACCCGAAGCGGGCCGTAGCTTCCGCCCGGTTTTCGGGCGACCTGCGGAATCTCGACCCGTTACGGGCGCTGCTGCCCGATACGGCTTTGCGGCGGCGCATTGCGCTTCCTCGCGAAATGACCCTGTGCGGCACGGCAACAGCCGACTGCGGACGTGTCGCGGCCGACCTGCTTCTGTCGGTCGCCGGAGGCCGGCTTTCGGCGGCCGCAGGATTCGATCCGGCATCGGAAGCCTACCGTGCGGAGTTGCGTTGCGACAGCTTTCCGCTGGGACGGTTCCTTCCCGGTGATTCGCTCGGGTATGTCGATTTGGCGCTGGAGGCCGAAGGCACGGGGCTTGACCCTCTGTCGGAGCGTGCCCGCGCTGCGGTGCGGGCGCAGATCGACCGGATGGAGTTCCGGGGATACGATTTCGGAGGTCCGGAGTTGAAGGCTTCGCTCTCCGAAGGACGGTTGTCGGGAACGGTTGCCGACCGTAACGAAGCGTTGCAGCTGGCACTGGCGCTCTCCGGAACCCTTTCCGAAGAGAGTCAGGAGGTGCGCCTGCAGGGATCGGTCGCCGGGTTCGATCTGCAGCGTATGGGTCTGGTTGCCGAGCCGATCGGAGGCTCCTTCCTGCTCGACCTGCGGGCGGCGGCAACCGTTGCCGGCAGTCGTGAGGCCCGGTTGGAGCTGGACAGCCTTACGATCCGCAACGGTTACCGTACGGACCGCATCCGTCCGACGAGCCTTACCTTCAGCACCGACAGCGTATCGGTGCGGGCTGGGGCGGCTTCGGGAGACCTTTCGCTGGCTTTCTCGTCGTCCGTGCCGCTCGATTCGCTGACCGCCCGCCTAACGCGGAGCGCAGGCCGGCTCGACGCCCAGTTGCATGAAGGGGCGTTCGATATGGCGGCGCTGCAGGAGGTGCTGCCACCCTTTACGCTTCGGATCGATGCCGGGCGGAACAATATTCTGAACAATTTTCTGAAGACGAAACAACTGGCTTTCAAAGCCCTGCATGCTGCAGGCGACGGCGGCCCCGAAACGCCTGCGGCGCTGCATTTGCAGGTCGAAGGGCTGACGACTCCGGGTTTCGTGCTGGACAGCGTTGCGCTGGGAGTCCGGCAGCAGGGCAGGGAACTGGAATACGGACTGCACATCGCGAATGGCCCGGGACACCTGGACCATCTGGCGCAGGCGGCGCTCTACGGCCGTATCGGACAGCATGCGGGGACGGTGCGCCTTCTTCAGCGCAACCGTACCGGGCAGACGGGATTCCGGTTCGGATGGGACCTCGTATGGAATGACAGCCTTTTCCGGGCGCGGATGAATCCGCTTGATCCCGTTTTCGGGGCCGAAACCTGGAGCGTCAATGCAGGCAACTATGTGGAGTACGATTTCGACCGGCGGCTTTCGGCCGATCTCGACCTGCATTGCGGCTCCCGCCGCTTCGCGATTCGGAGCCTTCCGGCCGGCGATACCGGGATCGGCGGCGTGCAGATCGATGTCGGCGGTGTCGATATCGGCGCAGCGCTCGGCCTGCTGCCCTCGGCCCCGCCTGTCGGCGGGACCTTCGGGGCGGATCTGTTTGTCGGGTTGTCTTCGGACAGCCTTGCCGTGCGGGGCGACCTTTCGCTCGACAGCCTTGCCTATCGGAAGCAGCCTTTCGGTGATGTGGCGCTCGGTGTCCGTTACGGTCAGGGACGCGATCATCGGGCTGATGCACGGCTTACGCTCGACGGACAGGAGGTTCTTGCGGCCCACGGCGATTACCGCGCCGGGCGCGAGGAGCCGCTCGATGTGCTGCTGACCGTTCCCGGACTGCCGCTGCAGCGCCTCGATCCCTTCCTTCCGGCGGAACTGCTCCGCCTGTCGGGCGACCTGTGGGCCCGGGTGCATGTGGGAGGCGATACGGGACGCCCGGAGATCGACGGCGACCTGTGCTTTGCCGCGACCGAGGCGCGCGTGCCCATGATCGGTTCGACGTTCCGTCTGGCGCAGGATACGATCCGGCTGCGCAACGGGCTGCTGCGATTCGACGGTTATGATCTCTATGCCCCCAACGGGGCGCCGATGACGATCCGCGGCAGCGTGGACCTCCTGGCGGCGGGCGGCGCGACGGCCGATCTCGGATTGCGGGCTTCGGATTTCCGATTTGTCGATGTCGCCCGCAAGGCGCGTACGGAGGTTTACGGTGTGGCGTCGCTCAATGCGGACCTGACGGCCCGCGGTCCGCTCGATGCTTTGGCGGTCCGGGGACGTGTCGCGTTGCTGAACGGCACGGAGGTGGGTTATGTCATGCAGGATGCCCCGATGGAGGTGGAGAACCGGCCGCAACAGATCGTCCGTTTCGTTTCGTTCAGCGAACTGGACGAGGAGCCGCTGCTTGAGGCTCCGGCCAAGACGGCGCGTCTCGGCGGTATGGATGTCCAGCTCGGCATCGACATCGGCAACGACGTCCGGGCCGGCGTGGACCTCTCGGCCGACGGCAGCAACCGGATCGACCTCGAGGGCGGCGGCTCGCTGACCTTCACGATGAATCCTCTCGGGGACATGAACCTCTCGGGAAAGTATGTGCTTTCGGGCGGTGCGGTGCGCTACAACCCGCCGGTCATCTCGCCGAAGAATTTCAGGATCCTTCCCGACGGTTATGTGGAGTGGGTGGGCGATGTGGCCGACCCGTCGTTCAACATCACGGCCGTGGAGCGGGTGCGGGCCAGCGTCTCGACCGACGGGGAGCAGTCGCGGTCGGTGAATTTCGACATCTCGATCCGGATCAGCAATACGCTCAACGACCTCTCGGTAACCTTCGACCTTGCGGCTCCCGACGACCTGTCGATGCAGAACGCGCTGCGCTCGCTGACACCCGAACAACGGGCCATGCAGGCGATGAACCTGTTGATATACAATACCTACAATGGCCCCGGAACGACGGCGAAGGTTCAGGCGGGGAATCCGCTCAACGCCTTTATCCAGAAGGAGCTGAACCAGTGGGCGCAGAACAGCCTGAAAGGCGTGGACCTGAGTTTCGGCATCGACCCGTACGATGCGGACGATCCGGGCGGTCAGCATACGGACTATTCGTACCGGCTGTCGAAAAATCTCTTCAGCAACCGCGTGCGGGCCGTTATCGGCGGTAAATTCAGCACGGACAGCGATCCGTCGGAAAACCTGCGCGAGAACCTCATCGACGACCTGTCGCTCGAGTACCTCCTGACGAAGAGCGGCAACATGTATATCCGGATTTTCCGCCATACGGATTATGAGATTCTCGAGGGGGAGATCACTCAGACCGGAGTGGGATTCGTCATCCGCAAGCGGATGTCGCGTCTGGGCGATCTGTTCCGCTCCGGGCGGCTGAAAACGAAGAAAAACGAAACACACGATGAATCGGACGGGGAACATACGCAGCAGTAGCCGTCTGGCGGTGCTGCTCGCGGCATCGCTGCTTGCGGGGTGCTCGACGACGCGGCGCCTCGCCTCCGACGAGGTGCTCTATACGGGCGTGCACCGGATCCGCATCGAGCCCGATTCGGGCGTCGTGTTGCTGCCGGCCGCCGAGGCGGCGGCCCGCTCTCCGCTTTCGGTGGCACCGAACAACCCGCTCTATGCGCCCCGGCTCCGGACGCCGCTGCCGATCGGTCTTTGGGCCTATAACTATCTCTACACTCCGAAGGAGCGCGGATTCAAATACTGGCTTTACCGCCGGCTGGCCAAGGAGCCCGTGCTGATCTCGAAGGTGCAGCCCTCGCTGCGGACACAGGTCGCCGTGCAGGCACTCGAGAATTACGGCTACTTCGGGGCCCGGGCGTCGGATTCGCTGCTATACCGGAAACGGGGCCGCAAGGCGCGTGTGGACTACACGCTGCGCGTGGCGCCGCCGTGGCACTACTCCGAAATCGCCTATCCGAAGATCGGCGGAACGCTGGCGCCGCTGATCGACAGCCTGCACGCCACCTCGCTCCTGCGCGAAGGGGCGCAGTACAATCTCGATACGCTGACCCTCGAGCGACAGCGGATCACCGACGTGCTGCGAAACCGAGGGTACTACTACTTCCGGCCCGAATACCTGGAATATCTGGCCGATACGACGCTTGCGCCCCGGAAGGTCGCCCTGCGGCTCGAACTCGGGGCTGCCATCCCGCCCCAGGCGCTCCGGCAGTACCGGATCGGGCGCATTGCCGTGCATCTGACCGATTCGGACAGCGGCCGGGAGGACACCCTTCGTATGGGTGATGCGCAGGTCGTCGCATCACGGCCCATGAAGATCCGGCCGCGGCTGCTGGCCCGGACGCTCGATCTGCACGAAGGACAGCTCTTCACCGTCGATGCGCAGAACCGTACGCTGACCGCATTGAACAAGCTGGGTATCTTCCGTTCGGTGAGCCTGAACGTGGCGCCCGATACGCTGCAGGACGGCGGGCGGCTCGATCTGGGCATCGACGCCCGTTTCGAGGATCCGCTCGAAGTGTCGCTCGAAACGGACGTTACCTCCAAGTCGAACAGCTTTCTCGGGCCCGGCATCACGCTCAAGGCAAGCCACAACAACCTCTTCCGCGGCGGCGAAGTGCTCTCGCTCAAGCTCAACGGCGCCTACGAATGGCAGACGGGAAACAAAAACTCCGGAGGCCGGTCGTCGCAGCTCAATTCCTATGAACTGGGCCTGAACGCTTCGCTCGACATCCCGCGGCTGCAGTTGCCGCGCTTTCTGGCCGGGCGTCGGCGCTATGACGGGACGACCTCCTACCAGCTGGAGGTCGATCTGATGAACCGGCCCGATTTCTTCCGCCTGGCAGCCTTCAGCGCCTCGGCCGGCTACGCCTTCCGTACCTCGCCGCACAGCCGCCATGCCCTGACCCTTCTGAAACTCACCTACAACAAGCTGCTCCATACGACCGAGGATTTCGACCGCACGATGGAGGAGAACCCTTCCATCGCCTTGAGCTTCCGGAACCAGTTCGTGCCTTCGATCGGTTATACCTACACCTTCGAGAAGAGCTACGGAGTGCGCGGCGCCCGCCGTCTGGTCTGGCAGAACAGCCTGACGTCGGCCGGAAATATTCTTTCGGGGATTCTGGCGCTCGCCGGCGAACGTCAGCCGCAGTATCTTCTCGGCAACCGCTTTTCGCAGTTCGTGAAGGAGATCAGCGAATTGAAGTTCTACCAGCGTGTCGGTCATCGCGAAAACTGCTTGGCAACCCGATTTCTTGTCGGCGTGGGGTATGCTTACGGCAATTCGGAGGTGATGCCCTACAGCGAGCAGTTCTATATCGGCGGTGCGAACAGCATCCGGGCCTTCACCGTGCGGTCGATCGGCCCGGGCAGCTACCGCCCGGCAAGCGGGAATCCGAACGGGTATCTGGATCAGACGGGCGACTTCAAGCTGGAGGCCAACGTCGAATACCGCTTTGCGATCATGGGACGTCTGGGCGGTGCGGTGTTCCTCGATGCGGGAAACATCTGGCTGCTGAAGGCCGATCCGGACCGTCCCGGGGCGGAACTCAAATGGAAGGGATTTTTCAACGAGATCGCCTTGGGAACGGGCTTCGGCCTGCGTTACGACATCAGCTATCTGGTGATCCGCGCCGATCTGGGCATCGGAATCCATACGCCCTATCCGAATCCCGAAAAACGGGGCTATTACAATATTTCGAAATTCCGGGACGGCTTGGGCTTCCACCTGGCCATCGGCTATCCCTTCTGATACCGCGAAACGATGAAAAACAATCTGCTGACCGAGAAACTCGCCTACAACGGCGAGAGCCGCACGAAAACGCACATCCATCTGATCCGCTATACGGCCGAAGGTTTCGGGGAGACGCTGTGCGACGACTTTTCGACGTTCGAACCCGCGAAGGATCCCGCCGAGAAACTCTGGGTCCGGGTCCACGGACTGGAGGATGCCGCCTGCATCCAGGAGGTCTGCACGCACTTCGGAGTCGATTTCCTGGCCGTGCAGGATATCCTCAATGTGGATCACCCGAGCAAGGTCGAGGTGTCCGACGACTACAATTTCCTGATATCGAGCATCGTCTGCCACGACCGTGTGATCCGTGTAAGGCTCATACAGGGCTGCAACTTCGTGTTGAGCTTTACCGAAGGGGAGTCGGCCTTCTACGACGGGGTGGTCGAAGCCCTGCGCAACAATGTGCTCAAGATCCGCCAGCGCACGTCGGATTACCTCTTTTCGGTGATGATCAACGAGCTGACTGCCAATTATATTTCGATAGCCATGTCGATCGGCGACGATCTCGAGGATCTCGAATCGGAACTGATCGCCGCCGCCGACAGCCGCGACGTCAGCGTCCGTCTGCAGAACCATCGCCGCCGCTACATGGAACTCAAGCGCATCGTCCTGCCGCTCAAGGAGCAGTACAGTCGGATGCTGCGCTCCGATTCGGGGTTGATCCGCGAAGAGAACCTGCCTTTCTTCAACGATGTGAACGACCACCTGCAACATGTTTCGCAGCTTATCGACGGGTGCCGCGAGACCCTTTCTTCGCTCATGGACCTCTATACGGCGAACAACGACCTGCGGATGAACGACATCATGAAGCGGCTGACGATCGTCTCGACGATCTTCATTCCGCTGACCTTCCTGGTCGGGGTCTGGGGCATGAACTTCCGCTACATGCCCGAACTCGAATGGCACTACGGCTATGCAATGGCCTGGGGCGTCATGCTGGTCGTGGGGCTTGCGGCCTACTTCGTCTTCCGGACCAAGCGGTGGCGTTGAGGCGTGCGCCGCGCGGGGAGATGAAAAAAGCCGGAGACCTTCGAGGTCCCCGGCTTTTTTCGATGGGGTGTTACTCCCAGAAGCGGTAGAAGTGGTGCACGGGACCGTGGCCGTGGCCGATGCGGTAGGCGGCGCCTGCCGCGATCGCTCCGGCGATGTACTCCTTGGCGTGCGTCGCCGCGTCGTCGAGCCTCTCGCCGCGGGCCAGGAAGGCCGCGAGCGCCGAGGAGAGCGTGCAGCCCGTGCCGTGCGTATTCGGGGTGTCGAGCCGCTCGGAGCGGAGCCGGAGGATGCGGTCCTCTTCGGCGTTGTAGAAGATATCGGCGAGTTCCCGGTCGTGGAGGTGCCCCGCCTTCAGGAAGACCGAGACGCGGCCGCTGCACGAGAGGGCGCGGGCCGCATCGGGGAGCTCCTCCTGTCGTTCAATGTGGCGGCCGAGCAGCAGCTCCGCCTCGGGGATGTTCGGCGTGATGATCCGTACATGGGGGATCAGTTCGTCGCGCAGCGTGGCGACGGCCTCCTGCTGCAGAAGCGGATCGCCCGACGTGGCGACCATGACCGGGTCGAGCACCACGTTGCGGATGTCGTATTCGGCGAGCGTCTGCCGCACGGCGCGGATCAGCTCCGAGGAGTGGAGCATGCCGATCTTGACGGCGTCCGTGCCGATGTCGTCGAGTACCGAGCGGATCTGCCCGACGACGAACTCCACCGGTACGGGGTGCACGCCTGTAACTCCTACCGTGTTCTCGTCCACGACGGCCACGATGGCCGACGTGCCGAAACAGCCGCAGGCCGAGAAGGTCTTCAGGTCGGCCTGAATGCCCGCACCGCCGCTCGGATCGCTTCCGGCGATGGTCAGGGCGCGTTTGTAGCTTTTCATTTTGCGGTTCATATTTCCCATTTTTCCAGATTCCAGGCACTCTCCCAGAACATCCACTCCATCCGGGTGCAGCGTACGAACAGATCGGTCATCCGGCGGCGGACCTCCTCCGAGGCGGCTTCGGCCAGCTCGTCGCAGATCCCGACGGCGCGGGCCGTGGCTTCGGCGAAGGAGGCATCGCCGTAGGTCTCGATCCAGCGGCGGTAGGGGTTTGCATCGCCCTGTTGGCGGGCAAGGATCTCCTCGCCGACCCGCTGGTAGACCACGAAGCAGGGAAGCACGGCCGCCGCCTCGACCTCGACGGGCGCCGTGGCCTGGCTCTCGAGCACGGAGGTGTAGAGCAGGCACGTCGGGCTGATCTCGTCGGGTGCGGGGTGCTCGCCGCCGAGGAAGGAGGCGTGCAGCGCCCGTTCGACCTCGATGCCCTCCAGCGCGAAGTGCAGGAAGGCTTCGGTGTGCTCCTTGCGCGTGAGGCGCGCGGCGATGTGCGCCAGCCGGCGGGCATATCCATCCAGATAGAGGGCGTCCTGACGCAGGTAGTAGCGGAACCGCTCCTCGGAAAGGCTGCCCGCGGCAAGCTCCCCGACGAACGGATGTTCGATGATACGGCGGTAAACCGGCTCGGCGGCTTTCCACGCCTGATCGCTCCAGCGTGTCATTGCTGCAGGGGTTTCCAGGCCGTAACGGCAACGTAGTCGCCCTTGTCGAATCCTTCGCAGGGCTGCTCCTCCGCGCGGTCGGAATAGAGCGGATGGCCCGTGAGCGTCTGGGCGAACTCCAGATCGCGGAAGCCCGCCGCTTCGAGCAGCGAGACCTTCTCGGCCGTCGTGCGCCAGGCGGCTACATCGACGAACTCGATCGGGTAGGGGTTGGGCGGATAGCACCCTTCGAGCAGCGGGTGGTCCCATGTCCCGAGGGCCTTGGCCAGGTTGTAGAGGATGCCGTAGGAGCTCTCCTTCGGTACGTCGATCAGGATGATGCGCCCGCCGGCCGGCAGCGCGTCGTAGGCCTTGCGGACCACGCCCGCCAGATCGCCGATATAGCTCGGCGTGCCGTTGAAGAGCAGCGTGTCGTAGCGTTCGTGTCCGAAGTCGGCCTCCTCGGCCGTGGCGATCGTAACGTGCATGCCCCGCTTGCGGGCGATTTCGGCCATGCCCGTCGAGGGTTCGATGCCCTCGGTGATGTCAATGCCGTACTCCTTGCGGAGAATCGTCTCGAAGAGGCCGCTGCCGCATCCTACGGAGAGTATCCGTCCGGCATCCTTCAGGGTCGAAGCGACCAGATTGACCTCCGAATAGAGGACGTTGCGGTTCTCCAGGAACCAGGCATCGTAGGCCGATGCATATTCGTCGAATCCTTTTCCCATATGGTTGCAGATGTTGTGTTTTCGTGTTGTTTAAAAATCCATGAGTTCCGTGTGCATCGTCTTCAGGTCGATCGTGAAGAGCCGCCCGTCGAGCACCTCGCCGAATCGGGCAAGTATCTTGAGCGCCTCCGAGGCCTCAAGGGCCCCGACAACCGCCGGAACCGACCCCACGACACCCTGTGCCGCCTGTTCCCGGGCGCAGAGCGCCTCGCGGTCGGGGTAGAGCTCCGTGTAGCGTTTCGCGCGGCGGTGGTTGAAGACGGTAACCATCCCGCCGAAAGCGCCGATCGCTCCGTGGATCCACGGCTTGCCGCACGCCGCGCAGACGTCATCGAGCAGATAGCGCGTCGGGAAGTTGTCGCAGCAGTCGATCACCAGATCGTAGCCGGCGATGATCCGTCGGGCGTTCTCCGGGGTGATCCCCTCGGCGTGGAGATCGAAATGCGTATGCGACGAGAGGGCCGCGAGCCGCTCGCGGGCCGCCTCGCACTTCGGCAGTCCGATCTGCCGCTCGGTGTAGAGCGTCTGCCGCTGGAGATTGCTTTCGCTGACCGTGTCGGGGTCGGCCAGACCAAGGCGTCCGACACCCGCAGCGGCCAGGGCGGGCGCTACGGCCGAGCCGAGCCCTCCGAGTCCGACGAGGAGCACGGCGCTGCGCAGCAGCCGCTGCTGTCCCTCGGCGCCGATCTCCGGAAGGAGTATCTGCCGGGCGTAGCGTGCTTCGGGATTCATCGGTCGAAGATTTTGTCCCAGTCCTTCCAGACCACCTCGTAGCCTTCGCGGCGGATGTCGGCCTCGACTTCGGCGGGAGTGCGCTCGTCGCTCACGGCGAACTGCTCGAGCGACTGCGGATAGGTGCGGTAGCCGCCCGGGTCGGTCTTCGAACCGGCGCTCACCGACGTGGCGCCCAGCGTGGCGATGTGGTTGCGGAAGCGGGCGTTCTCGCGCGTCGAGAAGGAGATATCGACGTCGTGGTCGAAGATGCGGAAGGCGAAGGTCAGCTGGGCCAGTTCGCGGTCGCTCATCACCACGTTGGGCTGGAAGTGCCCCTCCGAAGGACGCATGCGCGGGAAATTGACGCTGTAACGCGTCTTCCAGTAGTGTTTGCGCAGGTACTGCAGATGAAGGGCCATCATCGTAACGTCGGTGCGCCACTCCTCGAGGCCGATCAGCACGCCCATGCCGATCTTGTGGACCCCGGCCTGTCCCATGCGGTCGAAGCCGTTCACGCGCCACTCGAACTTCGACTTCATGCCTGCCGGGTGGTAGATGTTGTAGTTCTTGCGGTTATAGGTCTCCTGGAAGCAGACCACACCGTTCAGTCCCGCGTGGGTGAGGCGTTCGTAATCCTCGGCTGCGAGGGGCATCACCTCGATCGTCAGGTTGTTGAAATACGGTCGGCAGATGTGCAGCGCCTGTTCGATATAATCGACGCCCGCGGCCCGCGGATTCTCACCCGTTACGAGCAGCAGGTTTTCGAAGGGCCCCATTTCACGGATTGCGCGGCACTCCTGTTCGATCTGCTCGGGCGTAAGGATGACGCGCGGGATGGCGTTGTGGCGGTTGAATCCGCAGTAGACGCACGAATTGGTGCACGAGTTGGTGATGTACATCGGTATGTACATCGAGACGGTCTTGCCGAAGCGCTCCTGCGTGTAGCGGCGGCTCAACTGCGCCATCGGCTCCAGGTAGGGGGCAGCGGCGGGGGAGACGAGCGCCATGAAGTCGTCGAGCGTGAGATGCTCACGGCCGAGCGCCCGCTCGACGTCGGCGCCCGTCTTCGAGAGGATCCTTTGCGTGGTCTCCTCCCAGTCGTATCTGGCCAGTTCCTCGGAAAACATAGCTTCTCCTGTTTAGTCGAGGAACGAGGTCAGCGGGCTGCTCGCCTCGGCGCAGCGCGCCTGGGCTCCGAGCCCCGATTCATAGGCTTCGCGTCCCGCCTCGACGGCGCGGGCGAAGGCCCGGGCCATGCGCTCGGGGTCGCCCGCCACGGCAATGGCCGTATTGACCAGCACGGCGTCGGCACCCAGCTCCATGGCGGCTGCGGCGTGCGACGGGGCGCCCAGCCCGGCATCGACGATGACGGGGACGTTGCTCTGCTCGATGATGATCTCGAGCATCTCGCGCGTTACGAGACCCTTGTTCGTGCCGATCGGCGCCGCAAGGGGCATGACCGTGGCGGCACCGGCCTCCTCGAGGCGTTTGCACAGCACGGGGTCGGCCTGGATGTAGGGCAGCACGACGAAGCCCATCTTCGCCAGCTGCTCCGTGGCGCGCAGCGTCTCGACCGGATCGGGCAACAGGTATTTGGGGTCGGGGTGGATCTCCAGCTTGATGAAGTTCGTGCCGAAGGCCTCGCGGGCGAGCTGCGCCGCAAGGATGGCCTCTTCGGCGTCGCGGACGCCCGAAGTGTTGGGCAGCAGCTGGATCTCCGGGCGGCGGACATGTGCGAGCATGTCGTCCTCGGGATTGTTCATGTCGATGCGTTTCATCGCCAGGGTAACCATCTCGGTTCCCGAGGCTGCAATGGCACGGGCCATGGCGTCGTTCGAGCTGAATTTGCCCGTCCCGACGAAAAGGCGCGAACGGAAGGTCCGTCCGCCGATGATCAAATCGTTCATGGTTTGTATTTTTTGATGATATTCGCAATTTTCTCCGTTTCCGCGGCGGGATCCTCCGCGCCGAGCAGCGCCCCCGAAAGGGCGATGCCCGCAATGCCGGTGGCCATCAGCGCATCGATATCCGCGGCCGTAATGCCTCCGATGGCCACCACGGGCAGACGGAGGCTCCGCTCGGCGCAGCGGGCGAGGATCTCCCGGTAGCCTTCCATTCCGAGAATGGGGCTCAACTTCTCCTTCGTGCGCGTGAAGCGGAAGGGGCCCAGCCCGATGTAGTCGGCACCCTGGGCCGCGGCACGCTCGATATCCTCGAACGTGTTGGCCGTGGCGCCGATGATCTTTCCGGGGCCCAACAGCGCGCGGGCCTCGCGCGGCGGCATGTCGTTCTTGCCGAGGTGCACGCCGTCGGCACCGAGCCGGTGGACCAGCTCCACGCGGTCATCGAGCAGGAAGGTGGCGCCGCAGGCGCGGCACAGCCGTCCCACCTCGGCGCCCGTGCGGAGAAACTCCTCCTCCGAAGCCTCCTTCATGCGGAGCTGCACCCAGCGGCAGCCCCCTTCGAGTACGGCGCGCGTACCGGAGATTTCGTCGAACCGGCCGTTGCGGTGTGTGATGAACTGAAGCATGCGTTTACTCTTCGTTACGGTATTTGCGGATCGCCCCGAGCGTCGCGGAAAGCGTCCCGGCGTCGGCGGCCTGCCAGATGCACCCCATCAGGGCGGCCCCGCCGAATCCGTATGCCCGGATGCGGGGCAGGTATTCGGGCCTTACGCCGCCGAGCGCCAGCACGCGGTCGTTCACGATGCCGCGAGCCGCGGCCTCCAGCAGCGATTCGGCCGTGAAGCGGGCCGTGTAGCCGACCTTGGAGATGCTGTCGAAAATCGGGCTCAAGAAAAGGTAGTCGTCCGCCGCGTGCTCCTCCAGCTCCTCCAGACTGTGGCACGAACGGCTTACAAGGCCCCGGAATCCCTGCGGCGGTTCCGGATGGCGTGCATTGAGATGCACGCCGCCTGCGCCGTATTCCGCGGCAAGGCCGAGGCAGTCCTGCAGCGTGATGCGCGGCAAGACGGCCGGATCGAGGCGGTCGAGCAGCCGCCGCATCGCCGCCTCCGGAGCGAAGGGCTTGCGCAGATGTACGCGGTCGATGCCCCCGTCGAGCAGCTCGCGGATCGTCTCCGCCTCGCCGGCTCTGAAGCCGGGTTGTGTAATGACGACCAGGCGCATGGTCATCCGCCGCAGACGGCGCGTATGATCGTGATCCGGTCCTCCTCGTGAAGCGGGGTGGTGGCCCATTCGCTGCGGGGTACGACGCGGTTGTTCACGGCGACGGCGACCCCTTCGGCGGGTACCGACATGCGCTGCAACAGCCCGGCGAGCGTCTCCCCGGCATCGGCCTCGACGGCCTGGCGATTGACTGACAGTTTCATGGCATTTCCGTAATTGCGGGAGGTGCGATCCGCGCTGCGGTCGGCATTACGGTCTATGAACAAGTCCTTTCGGCGGTACGGACCGCATCAAGTTCATAGGGTATGATCTCAGCCTTTGCGCCGCGGCGGCAAGGCACCCCTCTTGTATTCCGAGGACAAATGTAATGAAAAAAACGATCGGAGGTGCTCCCGGCCGTAAGTTTCTTTGCCGAAGCGGAGAAAATCCCTGTGCGAATCAGACCATATCGTCTCCGGCCTTCGCATACTTCACCCGGATGGTCTTGTGGAAGGGAATGAATCGTGATACGACGGCAATGACCAGCGCGACGATGGTCAGCCAGCCCAGAATCTCCTTCAGGGCCAGAAGCAGGCTCTGCTGCTGGAGGGTCGTGTAGAGTGTGTTGGTGGCCAACCGGGCCGCTTCATCGTAGGCGTGTCCCTGGGCCAGCGAGGCGTTCAGCGATGAAGCGTATTTCGCTGCCGCCAGCGGGTCGGTCATCGTGAAGTGCTCCGCGAGCGTATTCATGTGTTGCTGCTGCAGCCGGTAGAGCGCGTTGCTGTAAAACGACGTCGCCAGAATCGGTGCCAGTACCGAACGGCTCGTAATCAGGAAAAAAGCATTGAAAATAAGGTATTTCGGATTCAGCTCCTCGACGGCGAACAGGGCGAAGGCGATGATGAGCGTCAGCATTCCCGCGCCGCGGATGAATACGGGGAAAAAGAGACTTTCGTAGGTGCTGTCGGGCGATATCCCGAAATAGAGCATTCCGAAAAAGAGCGCGAAGCAGCCCATGCCTCCGGCAATGAGGAACCTGAAACGCCATCGTTGCCAGCGAAACCACCAGAAACAGACGAAAGCCCCGAGCACATATCCCGGCAGCAGGTAGACATAGAGCGTGTAGGTATGTGTGGCATCGACCCGAAGAATGGAGGTCATGTAGTTGGTCATCAGCGTCGTGGAGGTACTGAAGAACATCACGAGCATCATGTAGAGATACCCTACGATGGCCTTGGGCTGGTAGAGCGGCGCCAGATTCACATAGGAGGTCCGCGTATGGGCCTGTGTCCAAAGGAAATAGGCGATCAATACAGGGGCCAGAACGATATACAGGCAGATGCGCGGCGAGGACATCCAGTCGAGGACCTTGCCGTAGTTGAGTGCGTACATGAGCATCAGCAGTCCTGCCGAGATGATGAACATCTCCCGGACGTGCAGCTCCTGCAGCGGAATACGGCGGTTGGGGCGGTCGTGCCGGAAACAGACCGCCACGACGAGCAGCGCCAGGAGCAGCAGAAGCATCATGAAGTAGTACATGTACTTCCAGTCGTACTGATAGGCCAGCTTGGCGGTGATGATCATCGAAAGCTGTCCGCATCCGAAGACCAACGGGTAGAAATAGGCGTAGAACTCGCTGCGGACGTCCTTGGGACTGAAGACCTTTTTGATTCGCCGGATACACCAGAGCATCAGAAAGCCCTTCAGGAAACCGATGAAAAAGCTGCAGGTGATCAGCGTGTCGGCACTCTGCGAACGGGCGCAGACCCAGCTCAACAAAAACTGCAGCGCCAGATCGGCAAGCAGCAGGGCCTTCGAGGAGAGTGCGCCGAGGATCTTCGGGACGATCGGGTAGGCGATGGCCATGCCGGCCGAAGCGGCATAATAACCCATGGTTATGTCCTCGGTGTTGGTGCCCAGCGTATTCGACATTTCGAGCATGCTGCCCGTGTAGGAGCCGTTGAGCATGGTTACGGGAAGCATGACGGCGAAGAGGCTCACGACTCCCAGCCAGTCGGGGACCCATCGCCGGACAGGCAGCTCCAGGGTGGCCGATGAGATCATTTGCGGCGGGCTTCGGTTTCGACCATCATGCCGGCCCGGAGCAACTGCATGTCATCCTCCGAAACATCCACCAGATCGATCCGCACGGGAATGCGCTGCTGGACCTTCACGAAGTTTCCGGCCGAGTTGTCCGTCGGCACCAGGGAGTATTTCGACCCGGTGGCCTCGGAGATGGCCGTAACGCGGCCCCGGAACCGACGCCCCGGAAAGGCATCGACCTTGACGATGACCTCCTGTCCGATGAAGATATGTGCGATCTGCGTCTCCTTGTAGTTGGCAGTGATGTACTTGTCGCGGTTGCGGATCAGGTAGGAGATCGTCTGCCCGGCCTGTACGAACTGCCCCGGTTCGAGTGTCCGGCGCCCGATATAGCCGTCGTAGGGGGCCGTCAGGACCGTGTAGGAGAGGTTGAGCCGCGCCATGTCCAGATCGGCCTCGCACCGCAGGATGTTGGCTTCGGCACCTACCGTACGCTGGTTGGCTTCGGCGTATTGCGACTCGGCGGCCTCCTTCTGTGCTGTAAGCGCCCGGTAGCGGGCCAGGGCGGCCTCGTAGGAGGCCTTTGCCTGCTCGTACTGCTGTCCCGGCACCGACTCGTCGCGCATCAGCCGTTCGAACCGCCGGAAGTCCTGCTCCGTCTGCCAGAGCTTGGCCTTCGCTTCGGCGATGTTCGCATCCTGTACGGCAACGTTCGTCCGCGAGGTCCTGACCCCCGAGTGGATTACGCCCTGGGTGCCGCGGGCGTCGAGCAGGGCCGCCTCGGCCTCCTTGACCCGGATCCGGAACTCCCGGTCGTCGAGTACGAGCAGCGTATCGCCGCGGTGGACGAACTGGTGTTCGGTGAAGCGTACTTCGCGGATGTACCCTGCCACACGGATATTCAGCGGCGCGACATACTGGTCGATCGAGGCATCGTTGGTTACCACATAGTTCAGATGGCGGCGGAAATAGTTTCCCGTAATCCAAAGGCCCGAACCGGCCAGCAGGATGCAGACGATATTCAATACGATGTTCCGGTGGCGTTGTTTCTTCAGATTCCTGTGTTTCTGACTCCAGTTTCCCATGTTCTTTCCTTTTTTTGCGGGGCTATAACTGTCCGCAGGCCCGGAGCAGTTGGTGGTAGGTGTAGATTACGCGGGTCCGGGCCTCCGTGAGCTGCAGCTCCACGTCGAGCCGCACGCTGTTCGCATCGAGCAGGTCCGTCAGAATGGCCAGCTGGTTCATGTAGCGGTTCTGCATGATGCGGTAGTTTTCCCGGGCCTGGCGCTCGGAGAGCTGCAGGGCTTCGACCTGCTGCACGGCTTCGCGGTGGCGCAGCAGGGCCGTGCGGACCCGCACCCGGATGCGTTGCATCTCCTGCTCTTCGGCATTGCGGTGCAGCGATACGGCGAGGCGGCTTTCGCGGACCTTGTGGCTGCTCTTGTAGAGCGAAAAGATCGGTACCGAAACCGACAGGCCGATATTCCAGTTGTTGTTGTAGAGGTCTTCCATCGTGCGGGAAATCGGACGGGCCAGCGTGTTCGAGGCGTATAGCGATATCTCGGGACGCAGTGCCGCGCGGGCCAGGTCGATATCCGTTCGGGCGATGTCGGTTTCCACCCGCAGCCTCTTCATCGTCGGGTCGGCGGCACAGGCCTCTTCGACATAGTAGTCGTAGCTTTTCAGAACGACCGAACGGTGGAGCAGGGCGGTGTCGGGCCTGATCAGCAGCTCCTCGTCCAGCCCCAGCAGGATGTCCAGCTGCTGCGAGACCAGTGCGATGTCGTTTTCTGCCTGCTGCAGGGCCAACCGGTCGTCGGTCAGCTGCATTTCGCTGCGCAGCACATCGTTGTTGGTGATGAGTCCCTCTTCCTTCATGCGGCGGATGTCGTGCAGGCGCCGTTCCGACTCCTCGATGTTGCGCGACAGGACCTTTTGTTGGCGGTAGAGGCAAAACAGCTGCAGGTACGCTTCCAGCAGATTCAGCTTCAGATCCGCGGCATCCGTTTCGCTTTGCAGCGCCGCCAGCGACCGCTCCATGCCTGCCCGGCGGATCGCATGGCGCAGCTTGCCGCCCCGGTATATGGGTTGCGAGAAATCTACGACATAATTCTGCGACCAGTCCGGAGCGTCGGGACGGTACGGATCGCTCAATCCCCGGCGGAATACTACGGGCTGTCCGACGAATCCGCCGCGCAAGCCGACCTCGAGGTCCGGCAGGCGGTCGGCCCGGGCCCCCTGTTCCCGGATCCGGGCGGCATTCTCCTCCAGCGCATCGGCCTGAAGCTGCAGGCTGTGCTTCAATCCCAGTTCGAAGAGCCGGTCCACCGGAAGAAAGAGGGTGTCCCGTTGTGCTGCGGCAGGCTGCATGCCACCCAGACAGCACGACAGCAGCAACAGGTTCCTACATTTTTTCCAGTTCATCGTGTACGAGCATTAGGTCCGATGTCATGTTGCGAAGGCGGTCCAGCCCGATGTTCTTTTCAATGCGGGTGTAGAGTTCATCGAGGATGGGCAGGATCCGTTGCCAGAATTTTTCCCCTTCCGGGGTGAGATAGACCCGTTTGTTGCGCCGGTCTGCGGATTCCGCCCGACGTAAGACAAGCCCGTGCCTTTCAAGCGTATTCATCAGGCTGCTCAGGCTCGCTTTGCTTTTGAACGTGCGCTCGGCCAACTTTTGTTGCGTGGTACCCTGTTCGCGCCACAGGCAGCTGAGCACCTGCAGCATCTCGAATGTTACACTGATGCCGTGTTGCTTCAGGGTGCGGTGCAGGCTTTGGCGGAATGCGATCCGCACCCGCACGATTTGCAGCTGGAAATCCCGAAAATCGCCTCCTCCGTCTGTCATGGTCTTCCGTTTTGACCGCAAAGATAGCGCTTTTCGAAATAATGGTCAAATATTTGACTTGTTTTTGCGGGACGTAACCGGTTGCAGGATATTAACCGTCCGGCGGAAGTCGTTCGAAGACCTGCCCCTGCATCCTATTCCGGGATGCAGATACCGGAAATGTCCGTTGCCGTACATTCGAAGAATCGATTCGTACCATATGGAAATTCCCATGTCTGAATCGGCGAAGAATTATTGAACCGGTTCAAGTCCGTGGTATGTGAAGGCGATGTGGGCCGGGATGTCTCCGGTTCCGACCTCCCACTTTTTCGTGCCGTCGGGGTTGAAACAATAGAGTTTGCCGGGAGTTACATAATCTTTGGCGTCGGTTACGAAAATCTCGCGCGTGGATGGGTTTACCGCCACACCATAAGGTATGGCTATCCGCTGCTCCGTGCCGTCGGTGATGAAGTTGCGAGTCATGATCTTCTTCGTTCGGACATTGACGACGGCATAGCTGATCGTGTTGCTCTGTGCGGGGTAACTCCACTCCGTGCTGTAAACATAGAGTGAATCGCCGCAGACGGTCATTTCGCTGTTGGGCAGGAGGTTGAATACGTCGGTAACCTCATCCGTCCGGCTGTCGATGACATAGGTCCGCGACGGGATGTCGTAGTAGTCGCCGCGCGAGGAGACCCAGATTTGACCGTAGCGGTCCAGCTCCAGACGGTGGAGATTGATCGCTACATCGATCTTTTTGACCTCCTTGAACGAATCGAGGTCGATGACCGATACCGTGCGGTCGTAATTCGGAACACGGTAACCGCCCGAGTTCGCCACATAGAGTTTCTTCCCGACGACAACCATCTCTTCGGGCTGGTAACCGACCGTACAGGTATCCATGACCTGCATGGTAACCGTGTCGATCTTCGCCACATAGCCCAGGCGAGCATTGGGGTCGATCTGCACCGGTCCGGCATACGAACTGACGTAGGCATACCCTTTGTGGAAAGCGATGTAGCGGCAGTTGGGGATGGAGATCTGCGTGATATGGCGGGCGGTCCGGACGTCCATTACCTCGACGAAGTGCGAGCAGTTGATTACGGCATAGAGTTTCCCGCCGTAGATCTGCAGGTCGTTGCCCACGTCGCCCAGCTCCTTCACCACGCCCGGATTGCGTTCGGCATAAATGTTTTTCGTATAGATGCCCGTGGCGTAGTCGAAATAGTCGAGCGTAGCCTTGTTGCTGCCCATGTTACCCTCGTTGAGCAGGAAAAAACCGCGGATCCTTTCTTCGTTGCCGTTCCCGCCGGAGGAATCTTCGGGAGGCGCAATGGGGGTTGAGGTCGAGGGGACGATCGGCTCCTCCTTGCGGCAGGCCGCCAGCAGCGATGCCGCCGCGAGCAGAAGAAGCCCCTTACGAAAGATTTGTCTGACTGTTATAATATCCAACTGACGATGATTTTCACATTTGTTCCAGGCATCGGGTAGCATTGTACCACTTCGTATTGCTGGTTGAAGAGATTATTCACTTCGAGGGTGGCGCGCAGTTGCGAACTCCGCAGGCGAAAGTTTTTCGACAGCGACAGGTCGCTCGTGTACCAGGCCAGGGCATGATTTTCGGGGATGTTGGCCGAGGATTCGTAGCGTTCGCCGGTGTAGATGAAACTGTAGTCGAGGCTCCAGTCTCCGAGGCTCATCCCCACGATGGCCGAGCCGCTGTGCCACGGGATGTAGGGGATCTGTCCGCCGTAGTAGGTGCTGCTGCGGTCGGTGAAGTCCTGGGCCTTTTGCCAGGTGTAGGTTGCGCGACAATCAATGCTGAACCGTCCGAAACACATCGAACCGCTCACGACGGCATCGGCTCCGCGGATCTTGACATACCCCAGATTGACCATCGTCCATTGGAACTGATTCGACGTCGGCATGGCGATGATCTTGTCATCGACCTCGTTGTAGTAGGCGTCGAGGCTGACTTCGAATCTCCGGAAGCGGGCTTTGAGCCACTCTTTCGTGTAGGCGATTCCGAGGTTGTATTGGGTGGTGTATTCCGGTTTGAGGTATTTGTTGCCGATGAAGGTGTAATAGAGGTCGTTGAGCGTCGGCATGCGGAAAATCCGTTTGTAGAAGGCCCGCAAGGCGAAGTCTGTTTCGCGGAAGGGCTTGTACTGAGCCACGAGGGTCGGTGTAAAAACATTCTTTTCGCCCGCTTCCGCGCCCGGCTCCCGGGCGAAGTCTTTTACGAAGGTGTAGAGCAGACTTCCCTGGACGGTCGCCTTGCCGAACCGGAATGTGGCCGCCAGGGCCGTCAGCGAGGTAAGACGCGACGGATAGACAAAGTTCACCAGGTCGGCCGCGAGCGTATTGTATTGCAGGTCGGTCGCCAGATTGAGATCCCACCATTTGAACAAGGCGAGTTCGTGTGCCGCCGAGAGATAGACCTCCTGTTGGTAGTAATGGTTATTGACGTACATCGTCGTTACGTCGAGCCGCGGATCGGAAAGGTAGTGCAGGTAGTCGTAAGCATATTTGGCATTGACCGACAGCCGATGCCGATCGCCGAAAGACTTGAAGAAGGAGCCCTGCAGAAAGAAGTTCGAATCCCATTGCCGGTCCTCGTGGCGGAACTTGCCGGGTTCTTCGCGGACGAAGGCGCCGGGATATCCGCGTTCGGAGTCGTAGAAATAGGCCTTGACGCGCCAGTTGCCGTTTGGAATCCGCCCGAAAAGCCCCTCCTCGATGCGCAGGGCCCGTACGTCGCCGTTCTGCCGCACCGCCGTGGTGTCGTATCCGTCGGCCTTGACGTAGGAGAATTTGTAACGACCCGTCGTATAAAGGAACTCCGCGTTCAAGGAGTTGGAGATGCGTTCTCCGAGCCGCTGTTCGTAGAGCACGGAGGGATTCACGGTGCCGAACGATCCGCCTTTGAGCGTCAGTTTGAGGTTGCGGCGTTTGCCGTCGCGGAATTCGGGAGTCCGTGTCCGGAGATAGACCGCGCTGGCCGAGGCATAGTCCTTGGCCGACTGTACGCCCGAGCTTTTCTGTCCGTTGTAGAGCGTTACGGCGGCCATGTTGTCCAGCGAATACCGTCCCAGGTCGATCTGTCCGTTCTGGGCATTTCCCAGTTGGATGCCGTCATAGAAGACGCCGACGTGCTGTGTCCCCATGCCGCGGACGTTGATGGTTTTCAGACCGCCGATTCCCCCGTAGTCTTTGATCTGAACTCCCGAAAAGTAGCGGATGGCGTCCGCCACGGAGTGTGCGCCCAATCGTTGCAGTCGCTCTCCGTCCAATACCTGTGCGGGTATGACCTTCTCGGGCCGGAAGCTGCCGACTACCACCACCGAATCGATGTGCTGCATCCGGTCCAGCCGTAAAGAGTCAGGTGCCTGGGCAAAAACGGCAGCTGTACCCGGCTCCAGGCAGGGGGCCAGGTACAGCGCCGCGGCAAATACCAATCTCCGAATCTGTCTTTTGCCCTTTTTCACCGTATTATCTGTTCATATTGAAGTCTTTGACATCAAAGACCTCGGTCGAAACTTCGCCGATCCATCCGCACTGTTGATTGACCGCGACCTGGATCTTCACGAAATCGATGTATTTCAGGTTGGCCTGTTTGCCGTCAAAAGTTACGGCATGCGAGATCTTGAAGTGATTGTCGGACGGTCCCGCATGGTAGTTGTCGTTATCCGTCAAACGGTCGAGCGGACTGAAATTATCGGCATAGCCCCAATCGAAAGCCGGATTGACCCAGTAGGTTCCGGTTCCCGACTGGTCGTAGCTGCGTGATTTGAGGCACGGCCCCCGCAGTGTGTAGCTGTCTGCTGCGACCCATGCCGGATAATAATAATCCTGCCGGTGAAATGCACCGAGATATTCGATCGCACCGCTGCCTCCGCGGTTGTCGCTCCACGCAACGTTCATTTTCGGAGCCGACGGGCGGTAATAGGTAACGGCATAGTCCCGGAGGGTCTCTTCCTTCCCGTACTCCGAGCCCTTGAGCTCGTACCAGGTGTCGTTGGGCAGGCCGTCGCCGTTCTCGTCCTGCATGACCCAAACGATGCCCGGTTCGGAGGATCCGTCGAAGGCGTTGCCCGTGATGGCGATATCGTAGTCGCCCGAATTGTCGATGCTGTGGTCGAACCCGACGACGAGATAGCCGCCGAACCCTCCCAGCGAGACGTATGCCTTTTGAGCCAGACAGCTTTCGGCATAAGCACAGGCTTCCTCCATGGTGGTCGCCGTGTAGTGTTCATTGATAAACTGCCCGGGAGCCGGCAGGAACTCGTACACCTTGTTGCAGGAGACCCGGCTGCCTCCCGTGCGAGGCCGGTAGTAAGTTCCTTCGGCCGGACAGACGCATACCGTGAAGAGCTGGGAGACCGTAAGGCGGCTGTTCCGCATTTCGAGTTTGACGGTATGTATCCCTTCGCTTTCGGCCGTATAGGCGTATTCGGGTTTGTCGCTTTCCTGTACGGTGTTTCCGTCGATGCTCCAGGTATAGACGGCATCGAATGCGTTTTCAATATCCAATGCCCGTATACGGATCGTGCGGCCGACGGATACGTTGTAGGAGATCTGCTCAAAGGTCCAGGAGAAACCGATCTCCGCAGCGGTTCGTACATGTACCGGGAATTCGATGGAATCCGCGCCGTCTTCGTTGTGCGTATCCAGCCGCAGCACATGGTCGCCCCGCTCCGTTGCGGTGAAAACGTAATTCTGTTCGGTGCTCACCACCTCCCCGTCAAGTGTCCAGCGGAAGGTGGTTTCGAGCGTCGAGGCCACCTGCGGTTTGAGCGACAGCTCCGAGCCAAGCAGTAGGGTGAATCCTTCATCAGCCCCGGGCAGCGAGATGGTCGGCGGTGTCAGGTCGAGCACATCGACACGCAGCTCTTTCTCGTCCGTTCCACCACGATTGGTTACCGTGAGGGTGATGTAATAGCGGCCGCTCCGTTCGGCGGAAAACTTCAGTGTCGGTTCGTCCCCGATCATTTCGTCGCCGAGCCGCCAGGCAAAGGTCGCCTCCCCGGCGTTCTTATAGGTCGGGCAAATCTCGATTTCGCGCCCGGCCTTAACCGTGTAAATCGACGTCGGGCTGTCGAGCGTGATGACCGGGGCTTCGGGGATCGGGTCCTCGTTTTCGCTCTTGGTGCAACCGGCGATCAACACGACGACGAGGATTGCAAGAATGTATGACAGATGTCGTTTCATATTCTGCTTCAGTTTATTTTACTGCCCGTGGAAACGGGCGTGCCGCAACGGGGCGGCACACCCGTTCCGGGCGTATGGGCCCGTATCCGGATCAGAACGAAGCCGGGAAGAAAATGCCGGCCGGGAAGTGGGTATAGTTCTGATAGTCGGCGACCATGGCCGGGGCTCCCGAGCTCAGGTCGTACACCGAAATATCATTGGTGAGGAAACTCCAGCCGTATCCAAGAATCGTGTTGAAATAGTATTCACCGGTTACGGGATGGATGGCCGGCATGTTGTAGATGATCCCCCAGTTCGCAATGTTGGACTTCACGTCGCCCAGTGCCTCCGTGGTGTTCGACGTGAAATTGTGGCGGTAGATCGTCGAGGTGTTGTTGCAAAAATAGACCTCGTCTCCCTTGGCCGAAATTCCCGGCGTAGCACTCCACCCGTAAGTAACACCCCCTTCGGTCAGCGTGTGCTTGTCCATCGTGTAGTCGGAGGCCGAAAGTTTGATGATCTGGGCCGGACTGGTCGAGCACGAGACCCACAGGTAGCCCTCCTCGTCGGATTTGATGACGCCGGTTACGGTACCATCCATGTCGATCTTCTTCACAAGCTCCCCGTTTTCCAGCACGAGGACCGACCTGTTGCCCGGGACGAAGACCTTGCTGCTGACTACGGCCATGCGGTTTTTCAGGGTGCCTTTCGCGTTGGCAACCGACGTGAACTCCCGCGTATCAAGGTTCAGGGTCCAAATGCCGGCGTTATCCCGGATGTAGACCGTGTTCCCGATAACGGCAATATGAGACGGCCAAAAAAGCCGGGACAGCTCCTCCTTGCTGAACTTTTTGGTATTTTTGAGCGTTCGGGCCTCCGCCTCGACCAGGATGCCGTCGTTACCGCCGTTCTGTGATAAGATATATATCTTGTTTCCCGAGATGAAAAGGTCCTGGGCCACATTGCCCAGCTCCGAACCGTTCATCCGCCAATAGGCATAATCGATCACATGACCGTCTGCCGTGATGTAGATAAGCGAACCGTTTTCTGACGTCATGTTGCCTTCATTGAGCACGAATGTCGCATTGGGGTCAGAAAAATCCACTGCGCAAATGCGTGCCGAGGCCAATACCGTCTGGCCTTTGGTGTCCACGGCGACAAGTGAAAGAATCCCTTCCGTGTAATACGTTCCGGAGAACGAAGGCGCCGTAATCTTGACGCTTCTGGTTTTCGAGTCGATTTTGGCCGACCATCCTTGCGGTGCGTTCATCAGATCAACGGCCTTTACCTCGCCCGTATACGAAAGCGTCTTTTCTTCGCCGAATGCAAACAGGAAGTAATTGTCCAGATTGGTTGCACCCAGAGGCAACGTCTCGGGATAGACGAATACAAATCCGGACATCGAGGTTTTCGGAATAACGATGGTCGTCTTGCCGTCGGCCATTGTGAAGATCACTTCCGTATCGCCGTCCTGCACGTTGGAGAACATCGAATCGCCATCCGAGCCTTCGGCCTTGACGCCCATCGGGTTCCAGTTATGTCCACCGTCGGTCGATATCTCCCATTCTTTCGTGTCGGGATCGATGCGCAGTTGCGGGGTAATGCCGTCCGCACCTTCGGCCTTGATCTTATGGCCGTCTATTTCGATAATCACGCCGTCGAGCGCCCAATAGTAGAATCCATCCCCGTCTTTAATGACCGAAAGTGCCGGCGCATTGGTCCCGTCCACGCCATTGGTAATCGTTGCGGTCGTGCCATCCGAAAAATGGATGGTATAACCGTCGGAATTCTCAATGACAGAGGTAATGGATATATTCTGCTGCAGGGCTCCCACCAGTTTTTGAAGCGTCTCAATGTCAGTGTTTGCATTTTTTACAGCTTGTTCCATGGCCTTCATCCGGCCGTCCAGGTCGTTTACCGCATTCCACAAATCCTTGTCGTCATACGAACAACTCCACATTACAACGCCCGAGAGGACGATTGCAAAAAAGGCAAATAGTTTTTTCATGTCTGTTATTATTTAATTGGGTGATGTCCACGACAAAACAGGAAATGCCCGCCGAAGGCATGAACCCTGCGGCGAGCATACGAACAGACGAAGAAACAATCGGAATCGGTGCAAGGTTGCTTCCCCTCGCGCCGCGAATATGCCCATTATGTCGTATCCCTGTCATCATCAGATCCATATGCGGTGTCTGCACGACGGGAAACGCAGAAAAAATCAAATCAGGAAGATCCGTTGCAATGAACGACAACCGAGCATCTGATTCCAACCCGAAACCCGCAGGTGCAAATCATGTAGTGATTGCACGGACGGGAAACGCGAAAAATCAAATCCGGGAAAGGCGTTGCAATAACGACAACCGAGTATCTGATTCCAACCCGAAACCCGCAGGTGCAAATCATTCGTTAAGGCAGGTCTTCTGACTTGTCCCGTTTATCCCGCCTTCCCGGTATGAACCAGTGGCAAAGATTGGGATAAACGACTTCTCCCGAAGGAGGGGACTT
>DWWQ01000059.1 GCA_019119615.1 Candidatus Alistipes stercoravium
TTGCGGCAGGCATCCGGGCTGTTGCTATTTGAGCTTCTTCATCCGGCTGTCGTCGGCCGTGGCTTCGCGGATCGAGAGGGCGAAGCCGCCGCCGCAGGCCATCGTGATGTCGAGCGTCGTGCGGGACGACACGCGCCCCGTGCGGATCTCGTAGGCCTCGGGATTGGTCCGGTAGTCGGCGTCGGGGGCGTCGGCGTAGAGCGTGGCCACATAGTTCTTCTCCGGGTCGAGGAAGTCGAGCGCGACGCTGACCGTACGGCGGTTTTCGTCCGTTACGCCGCCCACGAACCACGCTCTGGAATCCTTGGCCCGGCGTGCCGCGACGATCACGTCGCCCGGCTCGGCCGTCAGGTAGCGGCTCTCATCCCACGCCACGGCCACATCCCGGATGAACTGGAAGGCGTCCCTGTACTTCTCGTAGTGTTCGGGGACGTCGGCGGCCATCTGCAGCGGCGAGTAGAGCGTAACGTAGAGCGCCAGCTGGTTGGCCAGCGTCGCATTGACGTGCGAATGGTTCTCGGGGTTGAGTTTCGAGACGTCCATCGAGAAGATACCGGGCGTATAGTCCATCGGTCCTCCCTGCAGCCGGGTGAAGGGGAGCAGCGTTACATGGGCGGGCTTCGTGCCGCCGAAGGCCTGGTACTCCGTGCCGCGGGCCGACTCGTTGCCGATCAGGTTGGGCCAGGTGCGGCACAGCCCCGTGGGGCGTACTGCCTCGTGGGCATTGACCATGATGTGGTGCTTGGCGGCCAGCTTCACGGCATGCAGGTAGTGATTGACCATCCATTGCCCGTAGTGGTGTTCGCCGCGGGGCAGAATGTCGCCCACATAACCGCTCTTGACGGCGTTGTATCCGTAGCGGTTCATCAGCGCGTAGGCGGCCTCCAGGTGGCGTTCGTAGTTGCGTACCGAGGAGGAGGTCTCGTGGTGCATCATCAGCCGCACGCCCTTTTGGTGCGCATAGTCGTTCAGCGCCGCGATGTCGAAGTCGGGATAGGGGGTTACGAAGTCGAAGACATAGTCTTTCGTGTGCCCGAACCAATCCTCCCAGCCGACATTCCACCCCTCGACGAGCACCTGGTCAAAGCCGTTCTCGGCAGCGAAGTCGATATAGCGCTTCACGTTGGCGTTGTTGGCCGCATGGCGGCCGCTGGGCTTCACGGCGGCGTAGTCCGTTACGCCGAGCTGCACGGAGGGCACGTCGCGCGTGTAGGCCCAGTCGCTCTTGCCGGTGATCATCTCCCACCAGACACCCACATACTTCACGGGCCGGATCCACGAGGTGTCCTCGATGGCGCAGGGGTCGTTGAGGTTGAGGATCAGGCGCGAGGCGAGGATCTCGCGGGCGTCGTCCGTAACCATCACCGTGCGCCAGGGGGTGTGGCACGGGGTCTGGAGATAACCTTTCCACCCCTGTGCGTCGGGGGTCAGGTGCGCGGTGAAGACCATCGTCTCGTCATCCAGGTCGAGATGCATGCAGGCGTAATCGACCAGCGCGGCCTCGTGGATGTTGATGTAGAGCCCGTCGTCGCTCTTCATCTGCAGGGCGGTCTGCACGCCCGTGGGCGAGAAGGGGGTCTGCGACGAGTTGGGGGTGATGGCCTGCTCCATCAAAGAGCGGATCTCCGAGAGGCGCGACTTGGTGTAGTCGTACTCCTGGGTGTCGTAGTCGCCGGGGATCCAGAAGGCCGTGTGGTCGCCCGTCATGGCAAACTGCGTCCGCTCCTCGCGGATGGTGAAGTAGGTGAGCTGCTCCTGCTCGGGAAATTCGTAACGGAATCCGAGGCCTTCGTCGTAGAGGCGGAAGCGGATGATCATCTCGCGGCCCGATTCCGCCTGGCGGAGCGTTACGGCCATCTCGTTGTAACGGTTGCGGATCGAGGACTCCTCGCCCCAGACGGGCTGCCAGGTCTCGTCGAACGAGGAGCGTTCGACGCCGCACTGCTCGAAGCGGTCGTAGAGCGATACGGGAGCGCCATATCCGCCCTTGCGGATCTCCGCGCCGAACTCCAGTGCGGGGGCATCGCCGCGCAGTTCGAGGCCCATGCCGCTGGGCAGTACGGCGGGGCGTCCCCGGAAGTCGAGGGCATAGGTCGGGGCTCCCGTGTCGGAGAGGCGGAACGTGAGCTTCAGGTCGCCGTCGGGCGAGAGCAGGGTCTCCTGCGCCGCAGCTCCTGCGGCGGCCGTCAGGGCGGCAAGCAGCAAAAGGATTCTTTTCATCGGTATGGGTGCGGTTTATCGGTTCGACGGACGTTTGAATTCGACGACAAGGGCCTGACGGGGGCCTACGACGGTCCGGTCATCCGGCTCGCAGGCCTCGCCGGTGAGGACGTTGTGCCCCCCGTACAGGCCGTCGGCGATCTCGGCGTAGTGCGACCAGGGGATCTGCTTCCGGCCGCGCGAGTTGTTGATGAAGACGAACACCGCGTCGGTGTCATCGTAGCGGAAATAGGCGTAGGTGTTGTCGCGCGAGAGGAAGTGCATCGTGCGGCCGTTGTGGATCACGGGCTTGGTCCGGCGCCACTGGAAGAGGCGCTGCGCATGGTCGAAAAGCTCCTTGTCGAGCCCCGTGCGCCCCTCGGCCGTGAAGAGGTCCCGCTCGTCGCCGGCCCAGCCGCCCGGGAAATCGACGCGCAGTCCGCCGTGTCCCTGCGAGAGGTCCTTCGAGGTGAACATCATCTCGTCGCCGGCGAAGATCTGCGGGATGCCGCGCATCGTGGCGAGCATCGTCATGACGAGCTTCAGCCGCTCGGGGTTCTTGCGCAGGACGTCGCCGATGCGGTCCGTGTCGTGGTTTCCGGCGAAGATCATCATCTTCGAGAGGTCGTGGTAGACGAAGTCGTGCGAGAGGCAGTCGTAGATGCGCGTCATCCCCTCGCCCCAGCGGAGCGAGTCGGTCGGCAGCGCGCGGCAGATGGCCTCCTGCAGCGGGAAGTCCATGATCGAGGGGAGGTGCGAATCGAAGCCGTCCTTGTTTTCGTTGCCGCCCTGCCAGTAGGCCAGCTGCGGGATCGACGAGGTCCAGCACTCGCCCACGATGTTCAGCCCGGGGTACTCGCGCAGTACGGCGGCGCACCACTCGCTCATCGGGCCCTTTTCGTTATAGGGATAGGTATCGACGCGGAAACCGTCCAGACCGGCATATTCGGTCCACCAGACGGCCCACTGCTGGAAGTAGCGCAGCACATAGGGGTTGTCGAGGTTCATGTCGGGCATCGAGGGGACGAACCAGCCGCTCTCCTGCAGGTTGAGGTCGTATTTCGAGGCGTTGGGGTCCATGTTCGTCGAGAAGCAGACGTTCGTGCCCGTGTATTCGGGGAACTGGTGGATCCAGTCCTCGAAGGGCAGGTCGCGCATCCACCAGTGGGCCGTGCCGCAGTGGTTGGTTACGACGTCCATGATCACCTTCAGCCCCTTTTCGTGGGCCTCGGCGACAAGGTCGCGGTACTCCTCGTTCGATCCGAAGCGGGGGTCGATGCGGTAGTAGTCGGCGCAGGCGTAGCCGTGGTACGATCCTTCGGGCTCGTCGTCGAGCAGCAGGGGCGTGGGCCAGATGACCGTCGCACCCAGGTCGGCGATGTAGTCCAGGTGGTCGCGGATGCCCTGTATGTCGCCGCCGTGGCGGCCGAAGAAGGCCGTGCGGTCGGCCTTCTCCTGCGTGTCGGGGGTGGAGTCGTTGTCGGGGTTGCCGTTGGCGAAGCGGTCGGGCATGAGGAGGTAGATCATGTCCGCGGTCGAGAAGCTACCGCGCTGTGCCGATCCTTCGCGGCGTGCCGCGATCTCGTAGGGCATCTTGAACTCCCGCCCCTCTTTCGAGAAGACGAGGTAGTAGGTGCCCGGTGCGGCCGCGACGTCGATCTGCACATCGACGAAGAGGTAGTTGGGGCTGTCGGCCCGGTGGATGGCCGTGGCCTTCACGCCGCGGCCGCCCTCGATGCGGACGTCGTAGTCGGCGATCGCCTCCCCGGCGACGAGCAGTTGGAGCGGGGTGCGCATTTGCGTCCACCACGAGAGGGGTTCGATACGGGTGATCTCCCCCGAGGCGTCGGCTACCGACGCGGGGTCGAAGGCCGGTTGGGTTGTACAAGAGAGCAATCCGGCTGCTGCGAGTGTCATCAGAATTCGGTTCAAAGCGGTATTCGTTGGTAAAGTTAGCAATAAATTACATGGGTTGTGCGGCCGTCGGCTGTTCCGGTTTTGTGGCCGCTTCCTGCCCGGCGGTGAAGAGCACCCAGCCCCAGGCCGGCAGGATGATCCGCTCGCCCGGCGCAAGGCGCTTCCCGGAGAAGTATTCGCTCCGCGGCTCCTGCAGCGCGGGGTCGCACACCGCCTCGCGGTCCGAGAGGTTGGCCACGACGAGCACCTCGTCCGCACCCTTGCGGCGCGTGAATCCGACAACCCCTTCGGGCAGCGTCCCGGCCTCCATCCAGACGGTCTCACCGCCCTGCTCCCCGGCCGCGAGGGCCTCGTGGTCGTGGCGCAGGCGGATCAGCTGCCGGTAGAAGTCGGTCAGGTCGTTCTCGACCCACTGCGGGACGGGATCCTTCTCGAAGAAGGCGAAGCGGTGGTCGTAGCCCATCTCCTGTCCGGTGTAGATGAGCGGCTGCCCCTTGGGCAGGGTGAAGGTGAGCAGCGCCATCACGCGGGCGGCCGGGCCCATGCGCTCGAACTCCGTTCCGGCCCAGGAGTTTTCGTCGTGGTTCGAGGTGAACATCAGGCGGAAGGCCTCGGGCGGGGTCGTCGAATCCTCCTTCTCGACCTGGTGCTGCAGCTCGGCGGGGCTCTTCTCGCCCCGGGCGATGGCGTTCATCAGGTGGTGCAGCTCCCAGGCGTAGGAGGCGTCGAAAGCCTCCTCGTGCAGCGCGGGATCCTCCCCTTCGGCCAGCAGGTAGATGTCCGGGTAGTCGCGCCGCAGGGCGGGCAGCGTCGTGCGCCAGAAGTCGATCGGCACCTCGCAGGCCATGTCGCAGCGGAATCCGTCGATGCCGCGGTCGAGCCAGAAGCGCATCGCCTGCTCCATGGCCACACGCATGTCGGCGTTGTCGTAGTTGAGTTTGGCGATGTCGGTCCAGTCGTACTGCACGATCGTGCGGCCCAGCGAGTCGCGGACGTACCAGTCGGCGGGCTGCTCACGGATCCACCGGGCGTCGGGTGAGGTGTGGTTGGCCACCCAGTCGAGGATGACGCGCAGGCCGAGCCGGTGGGCCTCGGCGAGGAAGCGGTCGAAATCCTCCATCGTCCCGAATTCGGGATTCACGGCCGTGTAGTCCGAGATGGCGTAGTAGGAGCCGAGGGTTCCCTTGCGCTCCAGCACGCCGATCGGGTAGACCGGCATGAGCCACACCACGTCGATGCCCAGCTTCTGGAGCCGGGGCAGCTCGCGCATGGCGGCACGGAGGGTTCCTTCGGGGGTGTACTGGCGGACGTTCATCTCATAGATGACCGACCGGTAGCTCCACCGGGGGGTGTGCGGAGGTTGCGGCGGGATCGGCCGGCGTGTTCCGGCAGGCCGTCATGGCCGCAAGCAGGGTCAGCAGAAGAAGCAGTCGTTTCATGGCGTTCGTTTTGGTTTCAGAGCAGGTATACGACCGAGGAGTAGCCTTCGAGGATCAGGACGGTCTGCCCGGCCTTGCTCCGCTGGCGCACCGAGCCCGAGACGCCGACGGCCTTGACGGGTTTGTCCTCGAGGGTCAGGGTCTGGGTCGAGGCCGAGAAGTTGTGGACGACGAGCATCTTCTGGCTGTCGCTCTCGCGGTACCAGACGGCCACGGCCTCCTGCGAGTCGTTGTTTTCGTTGTAGGTGGGGTGTTTGACCATCCTGCCTTCGGCCAGCGCGGGGTAGGTGTTGCGCAGCCGTGCGAAGGTGCGGTAGAGGTTCAGCAGCGAACTCTCCTCGGCCTCCTGGGCCTCTACCGAGATCGACTCCGTGAGCATCGAGCGGTCGATCTTGCCCGAGAGGGATCCTGCGGCGAGTTCCCGCCCGGCCCGGTCCCAGAGAATCGGCGTGCGGACATATTCGTCGCCGTTCTGCTTCGTGCCCCAGTAGCCGAGCTCCTCGCCCTGGTAGATGTAGGGCGCGCCCTGCGCCGTGAGCAGCACGGCCGCGGCGACCCGCAGCCGCCCCTCCACGCGCCCGAGCGTCGAGGCCGTGCGGTCCTCGTCGTGGTTCGAGAGCTTCGTGGCCTCGATATAGTCGGCGCGGTACTGTGCGTAGGCGGGCTGGTATTCGAGGATGTCCTTGACGAAGTAGCGGCCGATGCCGTTCTGCAGTGCCCAGGAGAGCTTGTACCAGAACGAGAACTCGAACAGCGCCGGGAGTCCCCGATAGTAGGGTGCCGCCTTCTCCGCATCGTCGAGCATCTCCCCCACCATGTAGAAGTCGCCCGTGCCGCCCCGGGCGTGGTAGGAGTCATTCATGCGGTCGTAGAACTTTTTGAGGAAGGTGGGGTTCTCGTCGTTGTAGGCGTTGTGGTAGATGTGCTTCACGGCGTCGAGGCGGAGTCCGTCCACGCCCATCGCCACCCACTTGTCGGCCGCGTCGGTCAGCGCCTTGAAGGCAGCCGACGTCTCGGCCTCGGCGGCCTTTCCGTAGTTGAGGTCGGCGAAGGCCGCCGTCCAGAAGTGCGAGTGGTACATCGTCGGCAGCGAGAACTGGATGTTGGCGGCCGAACTGCTCGACGTCATCGTGAAGGGTACGCCCATCTCGATGATGGTCCGGTTGTCGGGGGCTCCGAACTTCGTGCCGCCGTCCCACGAGGTGGTCGAGGTGCGGATGAGGAATCCCCAGTCGGAGTCGAAGTCGAGCGTCAGGTGGTAGTGCGTCTCGTCGGTGGCGTAGAAACGCGCCATCTGCGCATCGCCGTAGTAGAGGTACTTGCCGCCGGCCGAGGTGTCGGTATTCTTTGCATCGGGGGCGTCGGTCGTCTCGCTGACCGTGACGGTGGGTGCCGTCGGGTCGGTCCAGTCCAGCTCGAAGCGGAAGCGCCCCGCGGCGCCAGCTCCCGAGTCGGTCGGGAACCACTGCCCGCTGTCGTAGCCGGCCGCGCCCTCCGTGGCGATCTGGTCGATCCGCCCGGCGGCGATGTCGCCCTGCGGGTCCTTCGAGAAGATGTAGTAGTCGCGGTAGGGGCTCTGCTCCGAGGCGGCGGCATCCCGGAACCAGGGATGCTCCTTGCCCGTGTGGTTGAGCACATAGTCCAGGTAAACCTTGATGCCGCGGGCGTGGGCGGCGTCGATCAGGGCCTGCAGGTCGGCCTCCGTGCCGAAAGCGGGATTGACGGCCGTGTAGTCGAGCACGTCGTAGCCGTGGTACGACGAGGAGGGGTGGATCGGCGAGAGCCAGAGGGCCGCGACACCCATCCGGTCGAAGTAGTCGAGCTTGTCGAGCAGTCCCTTCAGGTCGCCCTTCGTGTCGCCGTCGCCGTCGGCGAAGCTGTAGACGAGCACCTGGTAGGTGAGCCCTGCCCGCTTGACGTTGTCCCAGGCGTCGGGCTCTGCCACAACGCTTTCGCTTCCGGACGCTGCATCGCCGCGCTGCGTGACGGTCAGCGGCACCGGTTCGCATCCCGGGGCCGTGAAGGTGAGCGTTACGCTGCGCTCCTCGCCTTCGTTGGCCTCGACGGCGATGTGGAACGAAGTCGAAGTGCGTCCCTTGCGCAGCTCGGGCGAGCACCATGTGCTTTGCTCCGGCTGCGTGAGGCTCCACGAGCCGGCCGTGGTAGTGAGCTCCACGAGTCGGCTGTCCGCCGCGGCGTCGAACTCCAGCTTGTCGGGCGTTACCGTCAGAAGCGCTGCTTCCGTACCGGCGGTTTTGTCGTCGCTGCAGGCTCCGAAGCCTAACGTGAGGAGTGCCAGCAGCAGGTAGAGGAATCTTTTCATGTCGGAGGATTGGTTTTCTTATTTTGGCGACCTGCCGTCCGGTCAGGGGCGGCAGGCCAAAACGGGGAGGAGGTGTCGTTCCGCCCCGTGCGGGATGTCGTTACTGTACTTCGGCGGGCGTACGTCCTTCGCTCATGACGTATACCGTGCCGTTCGCCAGGTCGAAATAGATGTCGTAGGTTCCGTCGAGCTGGACCTTCATGTTCTGCGAGCCGCCGCTCGAGACGACCGCTACGGCCGCGTTGATGTCGATTGCGCCGCCCGAAGCGGTTCCGTAGTTGGCCGAGTCGTCCCAGACGTTGTTGAAGCGGATCTTGAACTCGTCGGAGGTCTTCAGTACGACGCCCTTGCGGACGAAGTAGCCGCCCTGCTCGCTCATCGAGAAGTCGCCCAGGTCGCCCCATCCGGAGATGCTGCCGACAAGGCCCCACGTCTCGGCGACATATTCGGGTTTCACCCCGGCGGCCATGACGTAGGCGCGTCCGGCTTCGGGCAGCAACCAGTAGTCATAGGATCCGGCCTCGGTGATGACGGCGTTCACCTTGTTGGCCGAGACGGCGAAGGCCGTACCGATCGTGCAGGTGTACATGCCGTCGCCGCCGGCCAGCGAGGCGTCGGCCCCGATCCACTGTGATTCGTCGCCGCTCTTGAAGAGGAACTGCGAGTTGGCCGCAACCTCCACATTCGAGGCCCGGTAGGCGGAGATGCTTCCGCTGGCGCTTTCCATCGGGGTGCCGCCCCAGTCGGGCGTGGCCACGGTCTGTCCGTGGATGTACCATGCCGCTTTCTCGGGCTCGGGCTCCTCGCCGCCGCCCTGCGATGTCCCGTAGTCTCCGGCATTGAGTTCGTAGGTCATTGCCGCGGAGTTGTTCAGATTGACGTAGATACGGTACTTGCCGGCCGACACCTTGATGTTGCCGTCGCTGTCGAGCATTCCTTCGGTCGAGGATCCGAACGAGGTGGTCCAGGCTCCGTCGAGGCGGAATTTGATCTCACCGGCAGTCAGCTCCACGTCGGCCCAGAATACCTGTTTCGAGGCGTCGAACTCCATGACCACGTCGTTGTCCCAGCTGCCCACGCCGTCGCCGACGATGCCCAGCTGATTGAACGACAGCTCCTTGGTGAGCGTCAGCGTACTGCGGTCGAAGCCGAAGCGGTAGAAACGCTGCGAGTAGGCCGAGATGTTGCCCGAGCCGCCGCTGGAGATCAGCGTGATCGAGGCAGCCTCGGCCTCGGGAGCGGCGGCGTTGCCGTCGGTACCCCAGTTGCAGGAGTCGTCCCAGCCGCCGATGCCGGTCAGCTTGAATCCGTTGGCGGCCTTGTCGCCGAAGTCGATGACACCCTCGTAGTGGATCTCGTCGTCGGAGAAGCTGAAGAGGAACTGCGAATTGCCGTGGTTCCAGCCGCAGTAGTCGCCGATGACCCAAACGGTCGGATAGACCCGCTCGGCCTCGGTGGCGGTAACCGTTACGGCAATCGGCTCGGAGTAGTATTTCGCATAGTCGGTGCCGATCGTGGCGCTGATGTAGAAATTGACGGTCGAGGGGGTGTCGGCGGGAACCTCCACGTCATAGACGAGCTTCGTGTTGATGCTCTCGTAGGGCTGTTCGGTCGAGGTGCCGGTCAGGTCGGCGAAGAGTACCTGAGGCTCCCCGTCGCCGTATGCGGCCTCGAGCGAGTAGTTGATCTGCGTGGGGGCGCCGAAGTCGGCGGCATCCCAGGTGAAGACGAGGGTCTCACCCATGTTCTCCGCAGTAATGACCAGATTCTCGGGCAGGGCGTGGAGCACGGGCGCCACCACATCCTCCGGAGCGTAGGTTTGGATTTGGTCGAGATCCTGGCAGGCGGTGAAGAGCCCTGCAGCTGCTGCCAGCATCATCGCATATCGTTTGATTTTCATGGTTCTTGGAAGTTATTGGTTATTCTTCGGTGGAGGAGGAGGTTCCGTATCCGGGGTTCTGGTGCAGCTCGGGGTTGGCGGCCAGCTCGGATGCCGGGATGGCGAAGATCTTCATGTAGTCGTCGAAGCCCTGGCCGCTGAACGAGCCGCCCTTGTAGGTCCAGAGGAACGACGAGGAGGTGAACTTTCCGTAGCGGATCAGGTCGGTGCGGCGGTGTCCCTCCCACATCAGCTCGCGGGCACGCTCCTCGAGCAGGAAGTCGGTCGTAATCGAGGTCGGAGCCTGCACACCGGCACGGCTGCCCAGCTCCTGGAGTTTCGGCAGTGCGGTGTTGGCCTGTCCGAGGTTCATGCAGGCCTCGGCATAGATCAGGTAGATCTCGCCCAGACGGATCATCGGGAAGTCGATGTCGGCATAGGCCTTCGAGGCGGCCGTGGCGAGGAACGAGTCGTTGTCCATGTCGTGGGGAATGTTGTTGAACTTCAGGCAGCTCCACCCGTTGAGGAAGACGTAGAGCGCATCTTCCATCGACTCCGAGCGACCCTTGATGTAGAACATCTCGCCGCGTTTGTCGTTCACGTCGTAGGTGCCCGTGGTGTAGTCGGCGTTGCGGACGTTGAAATACTTCTCGACATACTCATACGGCACTCGGATACCGCCCCAGCCGTTGTTCACACCGTTAATCATCTGCGTCGAGGAGACGTCCGTAGCGGCGATGGACGCCAGCGTGAGGTAGCTCGTACCGCCGTAGGACTGCGTCTGCTCGGCATCGTAGGCTACGCCGAAGATGACCTCGTTCAGCACGTCGGGATTCTCGCCGTTATCGCCGCGGAACAGGTCGGCATAGTTCGGGCAGAGCGAATATCCCATCGTGAAGATGCGTTCGCAGGCATCCTTGGCCTCCTGCCACATGGGGGTACCGGTGTAGACTTCGGCGTTGAGGTACATGCGGGCCAGCAGACCCAGTACGGCGCCCTTGTCGGCCCGCGGGTAGTTCGAGCGTGCGGCCGGCATGGCGCTGTCGTCGGCGGCCAGTTCGGTCAGCTCCGTGATGCAGTAGTCGAAGACATCCTTGCGCGAAGCCTGCTTGGGGTTCACGCCGCCGCCGAAGGGCGAGTTCTCGGTCGTGAAGGGCACCTCGCCGAAGACGTCGAGGGCCATCCAGTAGAAGTAGGCGCGCAGAAACCGTGCCTCGGCGCGGAATCCCTGGATCTTGGCGGCCAGCTCGCTGCTCACGCCGCGGTCGGAGAGGCGGTCCGAAGCGGTCTGGCGCAGGTATTCGTTGGCATAGGCGATACCCTGGAGCGTGCGGACATAGACGGCATAGGTGGCGTCGTTGTCGGCGTCGGACCAGGTGTTGGTGTTCATGGCGCGGACCCAGGCGTCGTTTTCCCAGGCGCACTTGCAGGCGTCGGAGGTTACCTCCTGTACGGTCCAGAAGGCGCGGGTCAGCTCCGAGGCACCCGCATCGCTGACCTGCAGGTCGGTGGTTTCGTTCGAAACGAAGCAGAAATAGAGTTTGGTCAGTCCGGCGACATACCCGCTCTCATCGGTGCCGTAAACCGTCTCGGAGGTCGAGTCGGAGGGATTCAGAGGCAGGGTGTCGAGGTCTCCGATGCAGGCGGTGAAGAGCAACGAGGCCCCTGCGGCGATCCAGGCGATATGTTTCATGGTTGTTTTCATGGTTTTCGTTCAGTTTTAGAAATTGACGTTCAGACGCAGCGAGTAAGTGCGCGGACGGGGCCAGATCGATCCGTCGATGCCGTTTACGCCCGGGATTTCGGGATCCACGCCGCTGTAGCCCGTGATGACGAAGACGTTCTGCACGCCGAAGGCCACGCGGATCGTACCCTTCCAGCTGCCGATCTTGTCGAAGGTGTAGCCGAGGTTCATGTCGTCCATGCGAAAGAAGGAGGCATCCTCGAGGAAGTAGTCCGAATACCACTGTTCACCGCTGTTGGCCTTCGTGAAGCCGGTCTTCTCGACGAGCTTGGCGAAGTTGGGCAGGTTGCCGGCATTCAGGTCGAGGTTCGAGGTCGAGTTGGCCGATGCGAAGTCGTTGAAGACCCAGTTGCCCACCGAGCCGTGGCCGTTGAATCCGAAGTCCCAGTTCTTGTACGAGAGCTTGAGGCTTATGCCGTAGAAGAAGTCGGGGTTGGGGCTCTTGTCGGTCATGTAGCGGTCGGCCTGCGTGATCTTGCCGTCATTGTCGCGATCGACCAGGGCGTTCTGGATCGGGTGTCCGTTCTCGTCGTACACCTGCTGGAAGCAGTAGAACGTATAGGGCGCGTATCCGACCATGTGGCGCTGGAGCAGGTTGCCCGTACCCTTCGAAATACCGCCCGTCTGGATGCTGTAGGTGGGGTCGTCCGTATTGTTGAGCTTCGTGAACTCGGTCTTCTGGAACGTGCCGTTCAGGCCGATCGTGAGGTTCCAGTCCTTGGTCTGCACGGGAATGAGGTTCAGGTTGAACTCCACACCGCGGTTCTCCATCGAGCCGATGTTCGTGAGCACGTTGTTGCCGAAGTTCGAGCCCATCGGGGTGATGACGTTGTTGAGCAGGTCGTCCGTCTGGCGCAGGTACCAGTCCACGCTACCGTTGATGCGGCCGTCGAGGAATCCGAAGTCGAGGCCGACGTTGTAGGTCGTCGTGGTCTCCCACTTGATGTCGGGGTCATAGGCCGCCGGGGTGAGGTAGAACGAGTAGCCGGCCGAACCCATGTTATACTGCTTGTAGACGTCGGTGGACATCGAGTAACGGGCCAGGTAGGGGTAGTTCTGGAAGATCTCCTGCTGTCCGGTCTGTCCGGCTCCGAGGCGGAGCTTCAGGGCCGAGACGGCGCGGACGTCGCGCAGGAACTCCTCCTGGGCGATGTTCCAGGCGAAGGCAGCCGAGGGGAAGAGACCCCAGCGGGTATCCTTCGAGAAGCGCGACGAGGCGTCGTCTCGCAGCGTGAAGGTGAACAGGTAGCGCGAGTCGATCGAGTAGTTGATACGTCCGTAGAACGACAGCAGGTAGCTCTCCTGGCGGTTGAACGGATAGCGCGAATCCTCACCCTTCTGTTCGTGGGTTTCGTTGAAGTAGGTTACCGTATGGTCCGAGCTGTAGAAGTGCTGCCACGAGTAACCGGCCATGACGTCGAGGCGGTGGATGCCCCACTCCTTGTTGAAGTTGGCGTAGAACTCGAGCAGCTGGTTGCGGCGGAAGTTCGTCGTCCACGAGTACTGTCCCCAGCCGCGGGCCTCGGTGTCGGTGTAGGCCTGGAACGATCCGGGGTTCACGCCGTCGTAGGTCTTCGCCGAGGAGATGTCCATACCGAGGTTGAGGTTGAAGCGCAGGGCCTCGAAGCCGTGTACCTTGTAGTCGATCTGGGCGTTGCCGATGAATCGTTTGGCGCGTGCCGTGTTGTCGCGGTCGTAGAGCTGCGAGAGGGGGCCGGCGCCCAGCAGCGTGTTGGGCGTGAACTCCTCGCCGCGGCCCGAGCCGTAGTTCCAGTATCCGTTGGTCGTCGTGTAGTCGATCGATCCGTCGTCGTTGCGCCAGTAGGGGTCGATCGTCGGGTTGAAGAAGGCCGCCGAGCCGACCACGCCGCCCGAAGCGTAGCGCTGCGAGGTTACGACGCCCTTGGCGTTCATATTGACCGTCAGGTGCTTGTCGAAGAAGTTGGGCGAGAGGCTCAGGTCGAGGGTCCCGCGCTCGTACTTCGAGGTCTCGAGCGTACCCTGCTGGTTGGTGTAGCCCACCGAGGCGCGGTAGGGCATGCGGTCGTTGATGTTGCCTGTCAGGCTGACGTTGTGGTCGTGCGAGATGGCCGTACGGAAGACGAGGTCCTGCCAGTTGGTGTTCTTGTCGCCCATCATGGCGTGCACCTTGTCGCCGGTTGTGGTTCCCGCGGGGAAGACGCGATCGACATAGCTGCGGAACTCGCCGGGGGTCATCACGGGAAGCTCGTCCGAGTTGGTCTGGACGCTCACGCTGCCGCTGTACGAGACGCTCGGGGTATTGCCCTTGCCCTTCTTGGTCGTAATCATGATTACGCCGTTCGAGGCGCGGGATCCGTAGATGGCTGCCGCCGAGGCGTCCTTCAGTACGGTGAACGACTCGATGTCGTTGGGGTTGATCGTCTCGAGCGGGTTGGCCATGCCCGTACCGCCGTCCGAGGCGATGGGCACGCCGTCGATGACGATCAGCGGGTCATTGGAGGCGTTGAGCGACGCGGCACCGCGGATGCGGATCGTGGCGCTCGAGCCGGGACCGCCGTCGCCGGGGATGATGTGTACGCCCGGGACCTTACCCTTGAGCATGTCCTGCGTCGAGACGACGGCGCCGCGGTTGAACTCCTCGGCCTTGATGGCGACGACCGAACCGGTCATGTCGTTCTTCTTGACCGTACCGTAGCCGATGACCACCACGTCATCGATGCCCATGGCATCCTCTTCGAGCGTGAGGTGTGCAAGCAACGTCGAGGAGGCGACCAGCGCGACGCTCTTGTAGCCGACGTAGCTGACTTCGATCACCGACTCGGGCGATGCCACGCGGATGGCATAGTCGCCGTCGATGCCGGTCGAAACACCGTTGGTGGTGCCCTTTTCGATCACGGTGGCACCCAGAATCGGCATTCCTGCCTTGTCTACGACGACGCCTTTTACCTCATAGCCTGCATTTTGCGAAAATGCAAGGGGGGGGGTAATCAGGCTCGCCAGCAGGATGCCCACACACATGGTTAATAGTTTTTTCATAGGATTTTTGGTTGGTTTATATGTAATTTGGTTTTGGCTAACGATCTTCGCTCTTGTCGCGGACGAAGGCGACCGAGAGGGCGGCCAGCAGCATGAAGAGGGCCGCCAGGGCGAGCATCCATACGGCGCTGCTGTCGAAGCAGTACTTGACGATGGCGCCGCCGGTCAGGCCGATAACGATCTGCGGGATGGTGATCGTGAAGTTGAAGATGCCCATGTAGACACCCATGTGGCGGGCTTCGACGGCGCGCGAGAGGATGGCGTAGGGCATGGCGAGGATGCCGGCCCAGGCGATGCCGATGCCGACCATTGGCAGCATGAGGGCATACTGGTCATGGAGCAGGCAGAGCCCGGCGAAGCCCGCGGCTCCGAGCAGCAGACAGGCGGCGTAGACGGTTTTGTTGCCCCAGCGTGCGGCGATGCGCCCGAGGAAGAGGGCGGCGATGCAGGCTGGGATGGGGTAGGTGCCGTTCAGGACGCCGACCCAGGTCTGCGTGGCCCCGTCGGAGAGGACGGCACCTGTCGCGTGGTCGGTTACGACGCCCGTGATGGCGGGTTTGAGGTAGGTCCACATCAGGAAGAGCGCGGCCCAGGAGAAGAACTGCGTAACGCCCAGCCGGACCATTGCCTGCGGGACGTTGCGCAGGAGGGTGATGAAGCCCGGGCGCGGCGTGGTCTCCTCATCGGGGCGGATGTCGTTGTAGCGAGCGAACTCCTCGGGGGGGTACTCGTGCGTGCGGAAGGCCGTAATGAGGACCGTGAGCAGCAGGATGGCGCCTCCTATATAATAAGAGTAGGCAATGTGGGGCGGGACGCTTCCCGGGGCGGCTTTGTCGGGGACGCCCATCCAGGTCATCAGCAGCGGCAGGATGGCGCCGATGACGGCTCCGAGGTTGATCAGGAAGGTCTGGACGACGTAGCCGCGGGTTTTCTGCGAGTCGTCGAGCATGTCGGCGACCAGGGCGCGGAAGGGCTGCATCGTAACGTTGAACGAGAGGTCCATGAAGAGCAGGATGAAGGCTCCCATGGCCAGAGGGGCGAAGGCCAGCAGGTGCGGGCAGTTGGGCATGAGCATCAAGGCGATCGTCGAGATGACCGCTCCGCCCAGGATGTAGGGGATGCGGCGTCCGAGGCGGGTCCAGGTGCCGTCGGAAAAGAGCCCGATGATCGGCTGCACGATCATGCCGGCCAGCGGTGCGGCGAGCCAGAAGTAGCTCAGGTGGCTCACGTCGGCTCCCAGCGATTCGAAGATACTCGACGTGTTGGAATTCTGCAACGAGTATCCGATCTGAACGCCGAGAAAGCCGAAGCTGAGGTTCCAGATCTGCCAGAACGAGAGTTTGGGCTTGTTCATTATCGGTTGTTTCGGTTGGTTGGTTTTAGGTCAATACAAATTTTAATAAAAAATGCGATTCGGAAAAGATTCGGGGGACGAGCGGACGAAGAAAGAGGATGAACGGTTGGATTTTTCCGACGAGCGGCAAAGTCGCGGATTTGGTTTTTCGGGTAAAAGTTCCTACCTTTATTAGGTAAAACATGCGGTCAGTAACAACATCCATGCGGTCGCTGAAGGTTTCCGAAATCATCCATCTGTTCGCCGTGCTCCATGCGGCGGTGGCCCTGCTGTGCCGCCTGTCCGGGGTGAACGACGAGCTGGTGCTGACACTTCTGACGATCGTGCTGATCGTGCTGATCTGCATCCGCCGGGGGCTCAACGTCGAACTGACGGCCGCAAGCGTCATTGTCGTCAATGTCATCGGCTACCTGCTGGGTACCGGCGGCGCGCGGCTTATCGGGCATCTGCTCTCTTCGCCGTTGGCCGTACACGCCGTCTCGACCTTCCTGACGACCGAGATTCTCGGATGGGGCATCGTGTGGTTCACCAAGATGTTCCGCCGGGGCGACGAGGCTCCCCGCCCCCGGGCGTGGAATCCCCGCATCTGGATGCTGCTCACGGCCGTCGGCGTGATCTTCGTCCTCCGGTTGCTCTATGTCGAACTGCTGGCCCTGCCGTCGTTTTCGACCGACCGCCTCTACCGCGTCTACGACCTGCTGGCCTCGAACTCCGTGGCGCTGATCCTCCTGCTGTGCGTCAATATCATCTATGTCCGCTACCTGCGCCGGCACCCCGAGTGGAGCGTGCCTTTCAAGACGCTGACGTTGCTGCTCTTCATCGTGCTGACCACCCTCGGGGTTTCGCTGCTGGCGGCGCTGCGCCTGCCCTTCGCCTTCGACCGGGGGTTTTCGGGTCTGGAGTTTTTCCAGCTGTCGATCATCACGCTGCTGGTCGAGATGACGCTCTATTCGATCATCTTCATGGCCGATTATGCGCTGGTAGCCCGTTCGGTGCTGCATGCCGAGCGCGGAAAGGTCCACCAGGCGCAGTTCCTCTACATGAAACTCAAGCAGCAGGTCAATCCCCACTTCCTGTTCAACTCGCTCAACATCCTCGACTGTCTGGTCTGCGAGCAGCGCACCGAGCAGGCGAGCGCCTACATCCACAAGCTGGCAGGCATCTACCGCTACATGCTCCGCAACGAGGCCGAGACGCTTGTGCCGCTGAAGGAGGAGATGGCCTTCGTGGAGATGTATATCGACCTGCTTCAGGTCCGCTTCGCCGACGGATTCCGCGTGCATACCAGCATTGCCGAGGAGGCGCTTACGCGCCGGATCGTGCCCTGCTCGGTCCAGCTGCTGATCGAGAATGCCATCAAGCACAATGTGGTCGATACCGCCGCGCCGCTTGAGATCCGCATCGAATCCGCGGACGGTACGCTGACGGTTGCGAACAACCTCCGCCCGAAGGTCTCCGCTCCGCCCTCCACGCAGGTGGGGCTGAACTACATCCGCCAGCAGTATCTCGACCTGATGAACAAACCGATTACGATCGTCCGTACCGATACGGAGTACCGTATAACCCTACCCCTGTTATGAGCCCTATGAGAGTATTGATCGTCGAAGACGAGGTCATGGCCCAGCAGAGCCTGGCCCGGAGCCTGCGGCAGGAGTTTTCCGACATGCGGATCGTCGGCACGGCCGGCTCGGTCCGGGAGGCCGTCGATTGGCTGCGCACGCCGGGAAACACCGCCGACGTGATCTTCATGGATGTCGAGCTGTCGGACGGCGACTGTTTCGAGATTTTCCGGCAGGTCGAGATTGCGGCCCATGTCATCATGACCACAGCCTACGACAGCTATGCCGTGCGGGCCTTCGAGGTAAACAGCATCGACTACCTGCTCAAGCCGATCGATCCGGCGGCGCTGCGGCGGGCCGTGGAGCGCTGCCGCACGAGCCTGGAACATCTCGATGCGAGCCGGCTGCTCGATGCCATCGGCCGCACGCACGGATACAAGCAGCGCTACATCGTGCGTTTCAACGACCGGATCGTTCCGGTGAACACCTCCGACATCGCCTACTTCTACTCCGAGGAGAAGAATACCTGGATGGTAACCTCGGACAACAACCGCTATGTGATGGACCTCTCGCTCGATATCCTCTCCGAGGAGCTCGATGCGCGGAGTTTCTTCCGCATTTCACGCAACTGCATCATCTCGATGGCTGCCATTTCGAGCGTGGTGAAGTACCTGGGCAACCGCCTGAAGATCCAGGCCCGGCCGCGTCCCGATTTCGAGATGGTCGTAAGCCGGTCGCGGGTCGAGGATTTCCTTCGCTGGCTCGAAGGCGGTGCCTGATTCCGGTTTTCGAATGACCGCGGGGCGGCGGGTCCGAAATGATGGCGGGGAGGTATCCATCCGGAATACCTCCCCGCTGTCGTGTTGTGCCGGTCGCTATCGGCGGCCGCTGCAGGCGATCATGTCGTGCAGCGAGGCGTTGAAGCCCTCTTCGGCGAGCAGCTGCTCGAGCGTGAGGTGCATGCGGTAGCGCCAGTAGTAGCGCGGGATGGCCGGGACGTTGATCCGCTCGGCCTGCGGATCGGGACGGCGGATGCGTTCGTCGAGCGCGAGCCAGTCCTGCAGGGGCAGGATGGCGAACATCGAGGGCGAGGCGAGGTGCATCTCGATGATGCGCCGCAGGATCCATGTCTCGCAGTGTGCGGGCGCGTCGCCGCCGCAGCCGAGCACCTCGTGGTAGAAGCGCTCCGTCGTGCCGCGATCCTCCTCCCACCAGGCCCGCAGCGGGGGCATGTCGTGCGTCGAGGTGGCGCAGACCGAAAGATAGGGGTAGCGTGCGGGGTCGGCGAAGAGCTCCCCGGGGTTCTTCGACATGCGCTGGATCTCGAGCGAGAGGATCTGCATTTCGCGCATCGTCTCGGGGACGCAGTCGGGAATCATGCCCAGGTCCTCGCCGCAGGCCAGCATGCCCGTGGCACCCAGCAGTGTCGGGAGCTTGCGCAGGGCCGATTCCTTCCAGAAGAGGTTGTGGCGGCGGTAGAAGAAGTCGTCGTAGAGCCAGTTGAAGGTATTGCGGCGGGTGTCGTCGAGCGCTGCATAGGCGAAGGTCGAGTGGGCGGCGATGCGCGGATGGTAGTAGCCCTTGCGGCGCGGGTCCTCGACGAAGAGCACCTCCTCGACCAGGCGCAGCAGTCCTTCGCGCATGCGGCGTTGAGGCTCCCCGTCGCCCGGAAGCTGCTCGACGATGCGGCGCTGCGTGGCGAACTCGGGGCGCAGGCGTCCGTCGCGGATGCAGCGGCTGCGCACCTCGCCGGCCAGCTTCCCGAAGAGCATGCCGAGCACATGGTCGTCGATGCGCGGGGTGATGTAGTCTCCTGCGGAGGTGTCGAAGCCCCATCGGCGCAGTTCCTCGGCCGAGTAGGGCAGTGCCGGGTTGAAGTGTCCCAGCAGGCCGTGCACGGCGTCGAGGGGAATTTCCCAGATGCGGAAGAAGCCGAGGATGTGGTCGATGCGGAAAGCGTCGAAGTATTCGGCCATCTTGGCCAGACGGGCCTGCCACCAGGCGTATCCGTCCTGCGACATGCGCTCCCAGTCGTAAGTCGGGAATCCCCAGTTCTGACCCGTTGCCGAGAAGGCGTCGGGCGGGGCCCCGGCCTGGGAGTCGAGGTGGAAGAGCTGCGGATAGAGCCAGGCATCGACGCTCGTGCGGCTGATGCCTATGGGCAGGTCGCCCTTGAGGATGATGCCGCGGCTGTGGGCATAGCGGCAGACCTCCGAGAGCTGGAGGTGCAGGTGGTACTGCACGAAGCAGTGGAAGGCGATCGTGCGGCTGTTGCGGTGGCAGTAGGCTTCGATGCGCGCCTTGTCGTAACGGGCGTAGTTTCCCCAGCGGGAGAAGTCGGCCGTGCCGTATTCATCGCGCAGCGTGCAGAAGGCCGCATAGGGGATCAGCCAGCGGGCGTTGTCGGCCACGAAGCGTTTGTAGCCCTGGCGGCGTGCCGTGCGTCCGCCGTCGCGTTCGAAGGCCTTGCGGAGCAGCTCCCGCTTGGCGTTGTTCACCCGTTCGTAATCCACCTCCGGGAGGGCGTTCAGCTCGTCGCGCAGCTTGAGGTAGGCTTCGTCCTTCTCGACGCCGGCCTCGGTCAGCCGCAGGAACTGCGGATGCAGGGCGAAGGTCGAGTTGGCGTTGTAGGGGTAGGAGTCTTCCCAGGTACCGGTCATCGTGGTGTCGTTGATCGGCAGCAGCTGGATCACCCGCTGCCGCGTCGCCGCGGCCCAGTCGATGAGCAGCTTCAGGTCTGCAAACTCGCCGACGCCGAAGCTCTCGTGCGAGCGGAGCGAGAAGACCGGGACGGCCGTGCCGGCGCCCCGCCAGCGCCGCTCGGGGAAGCGGGCGACGACGGAAGCTTCGATGAGGTACTCCTCTTCGGCGGCCGGGCCGTTCCAGGTGCGGTTGGCACCCTCCTCCCAGAGGATGGGGTCGAGGCTCTTCCGGTCGGCGATCAGCAGTTTGTATTCGCTGCCCCGGGGCAGCCGCAGCGGCAGCTCCCACTCCGGGAAACGGCTGTCGTCGAGCGGTACGATCCGCTGCCAGGTGTCGATGCCGTCGGAGGCCAGGGCCAGCGTCTCGTCCGAAAGCAGCGCGGGCGCCGTGAGGCGCAGGGTCCCGTTTGCCGGGAGCGTCCGGGCGGTTTTCGCGCGGCGCGCGGCGCCCTTTTTCTCCGCCTCCGGCCGGGCGAAGATGCCGCGGGTGAAGGCCGAGGAGTAGAACGACGCGTCGGCGGGCATCTCCTGCCAGCGGTCCCGGATGCGGACTGCCCGGGCGTTGGTCTCTTCGGGCAGCCGCAGCGTGTGGGGCTGCCATTCGGTGCGGATACAGGCGCCGTCGCGCTCGACGGCATAGCGGTAGGCGACGGGCGTGCGGTCGGTGTAACGCTCCACGGCGCCCTTCCAGATGCCGCCTTCGTGGTATTGCAGGGCGATTCTGCGGCGTCCGAAGAACAGCACGAGCTGTTCGCCCCAGCGCGTGCGGTATTCGATTTCGAAAAGCAGTTTCATGTCGGGTTTTATAGGTTGCGTATCTACAAATTTACGAAAACCCGCAACATTTCGTTCTTTTCGGCCCGATTTTTTTCGGGATGCCGGGCCCGGACCGGCAAAAAAAGGCCGGGCGAAGCATCGCTTCGTCCGGCTCTTGTCGTTGCGGGCGACCGTTGCGGGTCTACCGCATGGCGATGTCGGCCTGGCCGATCAGGCGCCCCTCGCAGTAGAGCTGCACCTTGTAGGTTCCGGCGGTGAATCCCGTGCTGGCGTAGAAGATACCCACGTCGAGGTCCTTCGTGTTGTCGTACTGCACGGTGCGCTGGGCCGAGTAGCTCAGGCGCTCGCCCTCGAACTCGAAGGTCGGCATCGCCTCGGTCGTCAGCACATAGCCGTCGGGCGAGGTGATGCGCACATAGACAGTCTTGTCGCCCGGTGCGGCCAGTTCGTTGGCCGAGAGGGTGAAGTCCACGCGCAGGCGTGCGGCGTTCTTGACGCGCGACACTTCGCGGCTGCTGGCATTCAGGGCCACGAGCGCGATGTCGCGGGCCCGCAGCACGGCGCCGATGCGCACCTTGTTGTCGAGTTCGGCGGCCTTCTCTTCGGCCATGTCGGCGCGCAGGTTGGCCGAGGAGATCTCCTTGCGGAAGCCGACGTTCTCCTTGATGAGCTTCTTGTTGAGCGTGTTCAGCGAGTCGATCTGGCGGACATAGCCCCGCATGATCGTGCGCAGGGTGCCCACCTCCTTCTCGTACTGCTTGATCTTCGCCAGGCTCCACGACCGCTCCTTCTTCAGACGGTCCATCAGCGAGTCGGCGCGTTCGCGTTCGATCGAGAGGTTTGCCGAGATCGAGTCGTTGGTGATCTGGAGGTTGTCGTAGTCGGTCATCAGACGACCCAGGTCGTTCTGGATCGAGTCGCGGTCGGCCTGCAGCAGTTCGTTGTCGATCATCTGCTGGCGGTGGATGCTGAAGTAGAGGATCGACAGCGCCACGAGGATCGCCGAGAGAATGATGATGACGATGCGGTAGCCGCGTATGGACTTGTCGGCGGCGGGTTGCTCCATCGAGTAGTCCTCTTCCTCTTCGAACTCCGAGGGATCGTATCCCTGTCTGTTTTCCATAGCCTTTCGGTTTTAGGGGCCGGGTGTGCGCCCGGCGGCGTTTGCGTTCTGCGGCAGCACGGCCGGTTCGACGGCGGCAGCCTGCGGAGTAGGTTACAAAAGTAGTGATTTATTCGAAAAATCGAACACCCGGCCGCAGAAAAAGCACTCCGGGCCTGTGCCGTTTATCGTTTCAGATGCCGCTTGATGACCGGGCAGACCAGGTCGGCATAGCGCATCATGCCCAGGTCGGTGAAGTGCACGCCGTCCACCGTCGCCTCGGCGTCGTCGCCCAGCATCCGCTCCGAGGAGATCATGTAGATGTGTTTCTCGCCCTTCTCCTTCAGCTCGCCGAAGATGCGGTTCACGGTTTCGTTCTTCCGGCGCACCTCCTCGGCCATGCGTTTGTCGAAGCGCCCGTGGGGGTAGCGGGGATCCTCGATGAAGATGACCGGCGTGTCGGGATGCCGGTCGCGCAGGATGCGGTAGAAGGTCTCCATGCGGTCGTTCATCTCCTCGACCGAGGCGTTGGGCACGAAGTCGAGGACGAAGACCGCGGCATCGACCTCGGCCATCAGGCGGGCGATTTCGAGGTCGAGCAGGGCGTTTCCGCTGAATCCGAGGTTGATGCACTCGCGGTTCAGCCGCCGCGAGATGATGCTCGTGTGGGCCATGCCGGGGCGGTTGGCGCAGCCTCCCTGAAGGATGCTCGTGCCGTAGAAGACCACGGGACGTTCGCGCTGCGGGAGATCGACGGCCGGCTGCCCGATGCGGGCCAGCGAGTCGATGCCGATCTCCAGGTCGAGGATGCCGTCGTAGAGCGGGAGGTAGAGCATGTATTCCCGTTCGGCGGGCTCCATGTCGGTGATGATGACCGTTTCGTTCTTCTGCCCGGTGGGGCGTGCGCTGTTCACGAAGGTCCACGCTCCGTCCTCCTGCAGGCAGTAGAGGTCCAGACCGCGGGTTCCGGTCTGTGTCTGGTGGTTCATCGTCCGGTCGAAGAGGGCCGTCCACCGGGCGGCGATGGTCGTCGAGTTGCTGCGGAAGCGCACGGCCAGTCCCGCGGAGCATTTGCCCAGTTCCCAGACCGGGCCGCGCGAGACACCCCTGTATTCGGCCGGGAGGCGTTCGTAACGGGTTTCGGTGCGCTCGGCGGCCTTTCCCAGCAGGGGGAAGTCGTCGGCATCGTAATAGGTGAGCTGTGCTTTTGCGGCCGGAATGCCCGTCATGAGGGCCAGGGCCAGAATCCAGTGTTTGGGTCGTATCATCGTTCGGTCTTTTGTTTGGGCGTTACTTGACGAGGCTCTCCACGGGGTATTTGAGCCCCTTGTAGCCGGAGATGTAGGCGTTGATGCTGCCGATGCGCACGGGCGACTCGATGTAGAGCGGAATCTTGTTGCGGTCATCCGAGATCCAGATCGTGAAGACCGAGCCGTCGGTGAACGAATAGCCCTGCGAGGAGCCGAGCTGGCAGTTGAACTTCAGCGTGCGGAAGCGGCCCATGTTGCGGATCTTCTTGACCTCGCGCCCCAGGAAGCGGTAGCGCAGCACGCGCACCGTGTCCTCGAGAACCATCTCCAGCTTCCCGGGCTCCCCTTCGCGGAAGGCCTCGGCCGGGGCGCTGCGGAGGTTGAAGAAGAGCGAGATGGGGTCCATGCTTTCGGCCGTCAGGGGCATCTGCTTCTCCCGGTAGGGGCGTTTGCGGCTGCGCCAGCGCGTGTAGACCGTCGAGTCGGCCCAGTCGTAACGGTAGCGGCTGTCGAAGGTGTAGTCGCCTTCGCGGATGTCGCTCTCGAAGCAGACGGGACGCAGCGCCTCGCGGTCGATCCACACCGTGTAGAGGTCCTCGAGGTTGAAGAACCAGCGGTAGGTGGGCAGCGTGCGCCCGTAGCCGGTAACCTTGTAGTGCTTCTCGCCGTTGAAGGTCTCCTCCGCCGTGGCCACCTCCACGGTGCCGACCTCCGTATTGGGGAACATCTTGGCCCGGTAGCTCACGCGGTACTGCAGCACCTCGCCCGGATGGTATAGTTGGGCGGCAAGGGGTGCGGCGGCCAGCAGGAGGCATATGCTGCAAATGAGTCTTTTCATGATTCGGGGTTTTTGACAATAGAACGCTTTTTTGCGGTATTTTGTTTTTTAAGAGTTTACGATATGCGTGAAAAGTCGATTTCGTCGCGTCCGGCGTAGCGGCGCCGCAGGGCTTCGAGCCCGCGGCTTTCGGGGCGTGCGAGTTGCGGGTCGTCGGCCAGGATCGCCGCCGCGGCCTCGCGTGTGAGGGTCAGGATCTGCACGTCGGCCGTCGGGTTGGCGATCTTCAGATCAAAGGCCATGCCGCTCTGCTGCGTGCCGTTGATGTCGCCCGCGCCGCGCAGCTTGAGGTCCAGTTCCGCGAGGCGGAAGCCGTCGTTCGTCTCGCACATGGCGTCGAGGCGCGCCCTCGCCTCGCGCGAGAGCTTCTCGCCCGACATGAGGATGCAGTAGGACTGCGCGGCGCCGCGTCCCACGCGTCCGCGCAGCTGATGCAGCTGCGAGAGGCCGAAGCGCTCGGCCGACTCGATGACCATCACCGTGGCGTTCGGGACATCGACGCCCACCTCGATGACCGACGTGGCGACGAGGATCTGCGCCTCGCCCTCCTTGAACTGGCGCATCGACTCCTCCTTGTCGGCGGGCTTCATCTTGCCGTGGCAGATCGCCGTAACGTATTCCGGGAGCGGGAAGTCGCGCGAGATGGCCTCGTAACCGTCCGTGAGGTCCTTGTAGTCCATCGCCTCGGACTCCTTGATGAGCGGGTAGACGACGTAGATCTGACGCCCCTCGCGGATCTGCTGCCGCATGAATCCGAAGAGCTTGAGGCGTGCGGCATCGGTGTAGTGGAAGGTCCGTATCGGCCGGCGCCCGGGCGGAAGTTCGTCGATGACCGAGACGTCCAGATCGCCGTAGAGGGTCATGGCCAGCGTCCGCGGAATCGGCGTGGCGGTCATCACGAGGATATGGGGCGGGCGGGCGTTCTTGGTCCACATCCGGGCACGCTGCTCGACGCCGAAGCGGTGCTGTTCGTCGATGACCACGAGCCCGAGGTTCGCGAACTGCACGCGGTCCTCGATCAGGGCGTGCGTGCCGATGAGGATCTGCACTTCGCCCGAGGCGATGCCTTCGAGGGCTTCGCGGCGCTCGGCCGTCTTCGAGGCGCCGGTGAGTACGGCCACGCGGACCGCCATCGGGCCGAGCATGCGGCGGATCGTGGCGAGGTGCTGGCGCGCGAGGATCTCCGTGGGGGCCATCATGCAGGCCTGGAATCCGTTGTCCACGGCCAGCAGCATCGACATGAGGGCCACGAGGGTCTTGCCGCTGCCGACGTCGCCCTGCAGCAGGCGGTTCATTTGGAAGCCCGTAACGGTGTCCTGGCGGATCTCGCGGATCACGCGCTTCTGGGCCCCGGTGAGCGGGAAGGGAAGCTGTTCGCGGTAGAAGGTGTTGAACGCCTCGCCGACCTTCGGGAAGAGGAAGCCGTCCTGCCGCGTGAGACGTGCCGTGCGGCGCGCCTGGATGTTGAGCTGCACGCCGAGCAGCTCGTCGAACTTGAGCCGGTACTGGGCCTGGCGCAGCAGCTCCTGCGACTGCGGGAAGTGGATGTTGTAGTAGGCCTCGCGCAGCGGCAGCAGCCCGTAGCGGGTGCGGAAGGGTTCGGTGAAGGGGTCTTCGATGGCATCGCGGACCAGCGGCCAGAGTTTGCAGACGATCTGGTACATGCCCTTCGCGCCGAGCAGGTTCGAGAGTTTCTCGGTCGAGGGGTAGATGCCTTGCATGCCGCTCTCGGCCTTGCGCGAGAGGGCCTGTTCGACGGTTTCGAGTTCGGGGTGGGCCATCGAGAGCATCCCGCGGTAGAAGCCCGGGCGTCCGAAGATGAGGTACTCGCGTCCCTTCTCGATGCGTTTCTCGATCCACTTGATCCCCTGGAACCAGACCAGTTCGGCCGCGCCCGTGGCATCCTGCACCGAGACCGTAAAACGGCGCTTGCGCCCCTCGCCGGCATAGGCGATGCCCATGACGCGGGCCCGGAACTGGACGTAGGCGAGCCCGGCCGCGTCGGTGATCTCGGCGATGCGGTAGATCCGCGTGCGGTCGATGTAGCGGAACGGATAGTGGCGGAGCATGTCGCCGAGCGTACGGATCCCCAACTCCCTGTCGAGGAGTTTCGCCCGGGCCTCGCCGACCCCCGGAACAAACTTGATATCGTTGTCGAGACGGTCCACCGGGCAAATATACGAAGTTTTCCGGGAAATGGTGATTCCCGCCCGGGGGATTCCCTCCGGGAGGCGCATTTCAACCGGCCGCCGGCGGGCGCCGCAGACGCGGCGGGCGGTGCGGAAACCCCGCACCGCCCGTCCATCGCATTCCGAAACCGCCGCTATTCGTCCAGCGCGCCGCAGACGCGGCGGTTGATCGCGCGGAGGCGCTCCGCATCGACCTTCATCACCCGGCGGTCGTAGGTCATCAGGCCGTTCACCTCGGTCTCGACGTCGGTGGTCTGCGTGTAGACCGCCGCGGAGAAGTAGCGCAGGTGGTCGAGCAGCGACGAGGCGTAGCGCTCATACTCGTCGGTAACCTGCTGCGGGGTGTTGAAGCGCACATAGCCCCAGTTGCAGTCCTGCTCCCAGAGGTGCCCCTCGACGACCTGCCCGATGCCGCCGAACTCGCCGAGCACCGAGACGCGGTCGGCGTCGAAGAGCAGCAGCCCCGGCATGGGGTAGTTGTGCTGGTCGAGCATGTCGCCCGCGCGGTAGTGGTTTCCGCCGCTGGCGGCATCGACCAGGCGTGTCGGGTCGTAGGCTTTGGTCCAGGCTGCGATTTCGGGGGTCTTGAACTGTCCCCAAGTCTCGTTGAAGGGGATCCATACGCCGATCGAGACGAACGGACGCAGGCAGTCGATGATCTCGCGCCACTCCTTGCGGTAGCAGGCCTCCGACTCGGGCGTGCGCTGCCGCTCCTCGCCCGTGAAGTAGCGGGTCATCTGCCACTGGGGGTTGCCGGGCGTGATGTCGCCGCTGGGCATGTCCTGCCAGACGATGATGCCTTCGCGGTCGCAGTGGTAGTACCAGCGGGCCGGTTCGACCTTCACATGCTTGCGGATCATGTTGTAGCCCAACTCCTTGGTCTTCACGATGTCATAGCGCAGCGCCTCGTCCGAGGGGGCAGTGTAGAGCCCGTCGGGCCACCATCCCTGGTCGAGGGGTCCGAACTGGAAGAGGGGCCGGTCGTTGAGCATCAGCCGCGGGACGTTGTTGCGATCGCGGCCCGTCGAGAACTTGCGCATGGCCGTGTAGCTCGCCACGCGGTCCACGACGCGGCCGTCGTGGCGCAGCGTAACCTGCAGGTCGTAGAGGAAGGGGCTCTCGGGACTCCAGAGCTTCGGTTCGGCAACGGGAAGTTCCACGGGGGTGCCGGGCAGCGCCTCGGCCGTGGCGACGGCCTCGCCGCCGTCATAGAGCACGACCTCGATGCGGTCGCCCGGGGCCGCTTCCGAGAGGGGCACCTCGACCGTGAAGCGCTGGTGGTCGAGGTCGGCCGTGGCCTGCACGCCGAGGATGTAGCGCTGCGGCACGGCTTCGAGCCAGACGGTCTGCCAGATGCCGCTCACGGACGAGTACCAGATGCCGCTCGGATTGTCCGACTGCTTGCCGCGCGGCTGGAATCCCTTTTCGGTGGGGTCCCAGACACGGATGCGGAGCGTGTTGCCGCCCTTAGCGAGCGCCGGGGTGATGTCGAAGTTGAAGGGGGTGTAGCCGCCGGTGTGGGAGCCGACGGCCGTGCCGTTCACCCAGACATCGGTCTTCCAGTCCGAGGCGCCGATGTGGAGCAGGATGCGGCTGCCGCGCCACGAGGCCGGGACCGTGAAGCTGCGCTCGTACCAGAGGCAGCGGTCGGCGCCGGGACACTCGCCGACGCCCGAGAGGGCCGACTCCGCGGCAAAGGGGACGAGGATCTTGCCGTCGAAATGCTCGGGTTCGCTCCCGACGGGGAGGATCGCATAGTCCCAAAGCCCGTTGAGGTTCTGCCACGCGTCGCGCACGAGTTGCGGACGCGGGTATTCGGGCAGCACCTGCTGCGGATCGAGTTTCTCACCCCACGGGGTGAGCAGGCGTACCTGGGCCGGTTGCCACTGGGCGGCGGCCTGCAGTGCGGCCAGCAGCGCCAACGTCAGCATAAGAGGTTTTTTCATGGATAGTAGGGTATTGGAATTTGGTGGTTGATTGCGATTCTAAAATTAGGCATATTTCGCCGCCCGTGCAAACGCCACGACGGTGCGCCGATCCGCCGTGTATACCCGCAAACGGCTGGTTGCTAATTTGTTCGTTGTTTCCGACGCGGTGGCCGTGTCCGGCTTTTGTTTCGATATGATACTCTTTTGAGACGATAGTATACACCTGCCCGCGGAAGAAGATGTACCTTTGTTTACGAAAAAAGAGACCCTATGCGCTATTCCGACAATCCGATACTGACACCCCGCGACCTGCGGCCGAGCCGCGAGGGGATGAAAATCGAGTGCCTGCTCAATCCGGGCGTCTTCCGCTTCGACGGCCGGACGTGGCTGCTTGTCCGGGTCGCCGAGCGCCCCGAGCAGCACGAGGGGGAGATCAGCTTCCCGATGCTCGACGCCGAGAACCGCATGACGATCATGCGTGTCCCGACCTCCTCGCCCGATCTGGACCTCTCGGATCCGCGGGTCATCACCTACCGGGGCGCCGATTACCTGACGACGATGTCGCACCTGCGGCTGGTGAGCAGCACCGACGGCGTCCACTTCCGCGAGGATGAGGCCTATGCGCCGCTCTTCGGCAGCGACGCCTACGAGGCCTACGGCGTGGAGGACTGCCGCGTAACGCAGCTCGAAGGGGCCTACTATCTGACCTATACGGCCGTCTCGGCCAACGGCGTGGCGGTACGCATGCGCCGCACGGCGGACTGGCACCGTTTCGAGGACTACGGGCTGGTGCTGCCGCCCCACAACAAGGACTGCACGCTCTTCGATGCGAAGATCGGCGACCTATATTATATGCTGCACCGTCCGAGCAGTCCCGAGATCGGCGGCAACTACATCTGGATCGCCCAGAGTCCCGACCTGCGCCACTGGGGCAACCACCGCTGCGTGGCCCGCACGCGTCCGGGACGGTGGGACAGCGCCCGCATCGGCGCGGGGTGTGCGCCGATCCGTACCGACCGCGGCTGGCTGATGATCTACCACGGGGCCGACGAGGCGCACCGCTACTGCCTGGGTGCGATGCTGCTCGACGCGGAGGACCCCTCGAAGGTGCTTGCGCGCAGCGAGCGGCCGATTATGGAGCCCGAGGCGCCCTACGAGCAGGCGGGCTTCTTCGGCAACGTCGTCTTCTCGAACGGCCAGATTGTCGATGGCGACCGCATCACGCTCTACTACGGCGCCTCGGACGAGGTGATCTGCCGGGCGGACTTCTCGGTGCGCGGGATCCTGCAGACGCTGGAATAAAACGAAAAAAACATAAAAAACCGACTTGAAACCCATGAAGAACCTTTTGACTCACTGCTTCTGCCCGCTGTTGTGCCTGTTTGCCTTCACCGGTTGCGCAAACCAGGGTGCCACGGGCTGCGACAGCCGTTCGACGGCGCTCGACGTCGATCTTACGAACCGCCTCTATCCCAAGGTGCAGACCCCGACCGAATCGCTCGTGGTGGTGAACCTCGCGAAGGACGATATCGAAGGCCAGGTGGCCGCCATCGGCCTGCAGGGTATCATCAACCGCGACAGCCGCGAGAAGGTCTATGTGATGAACAGCCGCTGCAAGGACAACCACGGCGGCTGGAAGATCGGCCCCACGGCAATGGCCCAGATGGGGCAGTTCTGGCTCGACCGGGTCCTCGCCGACATCCCGCAGCAGGTGCTGCCGCTCGACACCACCCGACGCAATCCCGCCTTCCGGGCCCTTGTCGAGCGGTACCGCGACCACATCAAGGGCGTGGTGATCTACGATCCCGAACTGGTCGAGGCGACCATCGAGGCGGCGACGACGATCGCCGCGCAGACCGACGCGCTGATCCTCTCTCCGTCGCTCTACGAGCAGGTGAAATCCTGCGGATTCCCCGTCGTCGAGGATCTCCGGGGCCGCTTCCACAGCAATATCGAGTGTCTGGACTGGCTCATGGAGCACTACTTCGAAGGGGCCTGCCACGACGTGGCCTTCACCTGGTCGCACATGACCCTCGACTTCGCCGAGAGCTGGGGCGCTGCCAACAAGGACTATGTGGTGGCCAACCGCCTGTTCACCTACTTCCTCGACATCCGGATTCCCGAGGAGTGCCACTACTACGAAAATATCGTGAAGCGCTATCCCGCCGGCACGCAGATCATGGGCTGGACCGACGAGCTGAAGGCCGACAAGCTCTTCGCCGACTACGGCTATGTGATGGTCCCCTTCATCTCGGTGGAGAACATGACCGTCATGTCGTCGTTCCCCTCCGTGCAGGGCACGCCCATCGAGCCGCGTGCCTATGAGGCCGACCCGAACACGACCTATGTGGCGATGCTCGTGGCCGACGGCGACAACCTGCTCCACACGATGATCTACGAGCCCTACACGATCGAGGAGTCGGAGCACTTCGGCGAGATTCCCCTGACGTGGGTCATCAATCCGGGCATTGTCGATCTGGCGCCGCGCGTCTTCACCTGGTACGACCGCGTGCTCAAGGAGGCCGGGCAGGAGATGGCCGCCATGATGGGCGACGGATCGCCCAATACGGACCGTTACAGCGGCTTTGCCTTCTACTGCGCCCTGGCGCGCCATTATATCGATCAGGCGGGCATCCTCACGATGAAGCAGATGATCGACGGCGAGTCGGTCGCCTGGAACGTGCAGCCCTACTGCATCGAGGGCGGCTATGCCGGCACGGACTGGCGCGGCATCGAGCCGCACGAGTACCACATGGACCACGAGACGTTCCACATCGGCACGACCAACTCGCGGCCCGAGTACCTGGACAAGGCGCTGGCCCGCACGCCCGAGGGCGAGCCCTACTTCCTTTCGGTGATGATCGGCACGGCCAGCGAGGACGCCCCGACCTACGCCCTGGAGGTGAAGCGCTACCTCGAGTCGCGCAACGACGGCCGCCGCTACGTCTTCGTGCGCACGGCCGACCTGGCGGCGACCTACCGCGCCTGGAAGGGTCTTCCCGTGATGTAGGGCGCAATCCCGAATCGTACGACAACCGCTTTTCGGAATATCCCGCAAGGGATGTTCCGCGGGGGTTGCTCGCCGCCCGTATTTCCGAAAAACAACCAACCCAACTTTAACAATTCAAAAAATGCTATGAAAAAAAGCTTGCTCAAATTGGCTTTTGCAGCAATGATAGCGGTGCTCTGTGTTCCGTTCGCAGGCAGTCGCGCCGTTGCTCAAACCCGCAGTATTGCAGGTACCGTCGTCGATGCGTCGGGCAACCCGGTCGTCGGCGCCGCCGTAGTCATCGAGGGGACCGCGAAGGGAACCTCGACCGGTCTGGACGGTTCGTTCACGCTCGAAGGGGTGAAGGACGACACGCACCTGACCGTATCGTTCATCGGTTACAAGACCCTCACCACGCCGGCCCTCGGGCCGCAGACATCGCTGACGATCACCCTCGAGGAGGATACGCAGATGTTGGACGACGTCGTGGTGATCGGTTACGGCGTGCAGCGCAAGAGCGACGTTACGGGCTCGATCGCCTCGATCAAGGAGGATGCGCTGATCAACCGCTCGGTGGAGAATATCCAGCAGGCCCTGCAGGGCAAGGCGGCCGGCGTATCGGTCTTCTCGGCCTCGGCAGCCCCGAACTCCTCGCCGTCGATCCGTATCCGCGGCTTTTCGTCGAACAGCGCCGGAGCCACCGACCCGCTCTACATCGTCGATGGTCTGAAGGTCAGCAACATCGGTTACCTTGATCCGTCGTCCGTAGAGTCGATGGAGATCCTCAAGGACGGTGCCTCGGCCGCCATCTACGGTGCCGAAGCCGGCAACGGCGTGGTGCTCATCACCACGAAGAAGGGCCGCAAGGGTGAGGCCCGCGCCTTCTACGACTTCACCTACGGCATCACCTCGCTGGCGCGCAAGGCCGACCTGATGAATGCCGAGCAGTATGTGGCCTACCAGACGGCCGCCGGCAACAGCCAGCTCATGGAGCCCTGGGACGGCGTAACGGATACCGACTGGTTCGACGCCCTCTACGGCGACGGCGGATCGTTCCAGCGCCACACGGCGGGCTTCGAGTCGGCCAACGACAACGGTTCGGTCTACGCCTCGCTGTCGTACATGAACAACGACGGTATGTACTACGGCGACAAGGACTGGCTCAAGCGCATCACCTTCCAGCTCAACGGCGACTACAAGATCAAGGAGTGGCTCACCTTCACGACCAACAATACGGTCGAGAGTTCGCGCTGGCAGAGCCCCGGCGACGGCATCAACAAGGACTTCAACAGCTCGCCGTACCTCTACGACCCGCTGCTCAAGCCCTTCTACGACAAGGATAACCTCCCGGCCTACATGCAGGATCTGATCGCCACGCAGGGCGACGACATGATGATGAAGAACGAGGAAGGCGACTACGCCGGCGTTCCCTTCACGGCCAAGGACAAGACGAGCCCCATGACGTGGTACTACAGCGGCGAGGGCCACCACAAGAGCTTCGCCATCCGCGGCGCCTCTTCGGTGATCCTCTCGCCCTTCAAGGGCTTTACCTTCACCTCGCGCGTGGGCTACCGTCTCGAGTCGTCGAACTACGACTACTACGGCGTGCCCTTCTACGAGGCCGTCTCGTCGCGTACGACGCCCTACATCGAGGGCAAGACCGACATGACGCGCTTCTATCAGTGGGAGAACTTCGCCAACTACAACCGCACCTTCGGCAAGCACGCCGTGGTGGCGATGGTCGGTATGTCGTGGCAGTACAACTGGTATAACTTTACCTCGGCCAACGCCAACGGCCTGACCAATACGGCCGACAATTTCCACTACCTGAACTTTGCCGCGGCCGATGCCGTGAAGGGTGTCGGCGGTGAGGTCAGCGAGACGGCGAGCCTGAGCTACTTCGGACGTGTAGGCTACACCTACGACGACCGTTACAGCCTGATGTTCAATTTCCGCGCCGACGCCTACGACCTTTCGAAACTCTCGCGCGAGGCCCGCTGGGGTTACTTCCCCTCGGTATCGGCCGGATGGACCGTCTCGAACGAGTCGTTCCTGCGCGACGTGGATCCCAAGATCCTCTCGTTCCTCAAGGTCCGCGCCTCGTACGGTGTGAATGGCAACGTCAATGTGCTGGGCGGCTACCGCTACCGTTCGTCGATGAACGTTACGGACTACTACCCGATGGGCGGGCAGCTGCTCCCGACCATCACGCCTTCGGACGTGCTGGCCAACCCCTCGCTCGAGTGGGAGGAGTCGAAGCAGTTCGACCTGGGTATCGACGCCCGCTTCCTGAACAACCGCCTCTCGTTCACGATGGACTTCTTCAACAAGAACACCACGGGCCAGCTGGTTACGATGACCGCCCCGATCTCGACGGGAACGACGTCGGTAACGCGCAATGTGGGCCTGGTGAACAACCACGGCTTCGAGTTCGAGCTCGGCTGGCAGGATCAGGTCGGCGAGTTCTCCTACAGCGTCAATGCCAACCTTGCGACGCTGAAGACGCGCGTCAAGGAGTTGGAGGGCGACCGCATCTGGAGCGGCGACATGGTGGTTTTCGATGTCGATAAGCCCGTATGGAGCTACTACGGCTGGAAATACCTGGGTGTGAATGCCGAGGACGGCAGCGCCATCTACTACGACAAGGACCAGAACGGCACGATCGACGACCAGGACAAGGTCTACCTCGGTACGCCGATTCCCGACTTCACCTACGGCATCACGGTGAACCTGGCCTGGAAGGGCTTCGACTTCACGCTCTTCGGCAGCGGCTCGCACGGCAACAAGCTGCTCTACTATGTGGGCGCGACGCCGCAGGCCAACCGTCCCGCCGAGCTGTGGACCCAGTCGTGGGATGCCGTGGGCGCCGGTGCGAAGTACCCGCATCCCGACCCGAACGGCGACACGCACTTCTCGAAGTCGGACATGTACCTCAAGAGCGGTTCGTACTTCAAGATCAAGCAGTTGCAGCTGGGTTACACGCTGCCCGCATCGCTGACCCGGAAATTTGCCGTATCGCGTCTGCGCGTCTATGTGTCGCTCGACAACTTCTTCTGCTTCTCGCCCTACTGGGGTATGGATCCCGAGGCGGTGAACGCCACCTCGGCCATGGGTGCCGACTACGGCAACTACCCGACGCCGAAGACCCTGACTTTCGGAGCCAACCTTTCGTTCTAACCCAATAACCTTACGACAACGATGAAAAAGCATATTATAGCATTTGCGGGACTGCTTGCCGGAGCCCTGATGTCCGTCTCCTGCTCGCAGGACCTGCTCGATTTCGAGCAGCACGGCGTCATGGAGGTCGATAAGACCTACGCCGAGGCCGACGACCAGACGGCCCAGCAGCTCATAGCCAACGTATACGTCCGTGTGAAGTACCTGATGATGGGCGACTGGGGCGTACATTACATTGCCACGACGTCGGCCAAGACGGCCGAGTGCTGGCCCGGCGGTTCGGGACCGAACGACGGTGTGGATTACCTGCGGATGGCCATGATGGTCGATGATCAGGAGAACTCCGCCTACAAGGAGATGTATTCGCGCCTGTACCAGATCATCTACAAGTGCAACATGATCGTCGATAAGCTCAACTCCGGATCGGACGAGCGCAAGCGGGTGATCGGCGAGGCGAAGGCGTGGCGTGCCTGGGCCATGGCACGTCTGACGCAGCTGTGGGGCTCGGCGCCGCTGGTGGACCATGTGCTCGACGGCATCAACTATTCGTTCTATCCCGGCAACTCGGATCCCGAGAAGAACTGGGAGTGGATCATGCAGCAGTTCGACGAGGCGGCCGAGGTGCTTCCCTCGAAGAGCGGTCTGGGCGGTCAGCGGGCCATCGGCGGCCGCTGGACGGCCGAGGCCTGCTACGCCTACAAGGCCCAGGGCTACATGTGGCGCGGCGACTACGCCCATGCGAAGACCGAGCTGGCGAAGGTCATCAACTCGGGCAAGTACGATCTGTGGACCGGCACGGCGACGATGGGCCCCTCGAGCTACGGACAGAACATGCAGCTCAACAAGTCGAAGAACGCCGCAACATGGAAGGACGGCAGCGAGAGCTACGAGTACCTGACCCTCTACCGGGCCGAGGCGGATTTCTGCGACGAGTTCCTCCTGGAGCTCGACATCGACGGCGACGCCACGACGATCGAGAATACGGAGCCCTACTGGTTCCGCGCCTACATGAACTGGCGTTACGACGAGATCAACAAGCCGGGCAACCTCACGCCGCAGGACGGCTGGGGCTTCATCACCCCGACGCGGTCGTTCGCCATGGCCTTTGCGCGCCACGACGGCAACAGCATCCGCCGGCGTGCCAACATCGCCACCTACAGCGAGGTGTACCACGACTTCCCCTATGAGAATGTCGATGTGCGCGGCGTGATGTCGTCGATGCTCTACGGCAACGAGGGTTACTTCCGCATGAAGTACTACGACTTCCTCGACGATGCCGAGCCGACGCGCTACGCCTCGGGCAACACGAAGGGCAACATGACCAACTTCCCGCTGATGCGTTACGCCGACGTGTTGCTCATGTACGCCGAGGCGTGCTGCCTCTCGGGCGAGGGCACGGCCAACATCTCGGGCCTCGAGGCGCTGAACAAGGTGCGCCGGCGTGCCGGGCTGACGGATGCTCCCGCGCTCGACATGGACAATGACGAGTACGGCATCAAGGCCGAGCGCCGTTTCGAACTCTGGCTCGACGACTGCGACCGCTACGTCGATCTGATCCGCTGGGGCGACTACAAGGATTTCATCACCACCACCGACGAGACGACCTCGGATGCCGGCCACGGCGTAGGTCCCCACTGGGCCGTCGATTGCGCCTGGCTCGTGGGCCTGAAGGATCCCGATCTGCGGACGGATGACCCGACGGATCTGAGCAACTACGAGGTGCGCTACGACCCGCAGTCCACGCGCGGAACGTGGAGCGACCGTCTCTACCTGTGGCCGTTCCCCTATGCCGAGCTGACGCAGAATCCCAACCTGGTGCAGAACGCGGGCTGGTAGCGGATCCCGCTCCGCGCGGGATTTCCGCGCGGGGTGCCGCAAGTATTGTCCGGCGACGGCTGCGGGGTGTTCCGACACTTCGTGCGGCCGTCGCCGGCCTTTTTGACCGATCCGGAGGCTTCTGACCGGGCCTCCGGGTACAAGAAATGCCGGGCGGAGAGCCGCAGCCGGCCCGGTCCCGGCGGAATCCCGGACAACCTGAAAATACAACCTGAAAAATACGACGCTATGAAAAAATGGATCACATGCTGCGTGCTCGGCCTGCTGCTGGCCGGTGCCGCACAGGCACAGAACTATTCGGACCTGCTCTACCGCGACTGGGCGGGTCTGCGGGCCTATGCCCAGGTGAACCGGACGCTCACCGAGCGTCCCGAGGTGGTCTTCATGGGCAATTCGATCACCGAGGGGTGGTTCAACCAGCATCCCGACTTTTTCCGGAGGAACAACTTCGCCGGCCGCGGCATCGGCGGCCAGACCTCCTCGGAGATGCTCGTGCGTTTCCGCCAGGATGTCATCAACCTGCACCCCGAGGTGGTGGCGATCCTCTCGGGTACGAACGACATTGCGATGAACAACGGCTACATCGCGCTGGAAAACACCTTCCAGAACATCGTCTCGATGTGCGAGCTGGCGCGTTTCAACAACATCAAGGTGCTGCTCTGCTCGGTAACGCCCGCCACGGGCTTCGGATGGCGGCCGCAGGTGGACCCGCGGCCGCTCATCCCGCAGCTCAACAGGATGCTGCGCGAGTATGCCGAGGCGACCGACGGCGTGGAGTGGGTCGATTACTTCTCGGCGCTGGCCGATGCCGACAACGGCCTGCGTGCGGAGTATTCGCCCGAGGGGTGCCACCCCAACGGCGAGGGGTACAAGGTCATGGAGCGGATCCTCGTCAGGGCGCTCCGTGCGCTCACCGGCTCCGACCGCGACTATTTCGTCTATGAGTAGGCCCCGGAGTCTTGTCCGGGCTGCCGCCGATGGTTATATTTGTAAAAAATTTGCATGCGATGATACGAATGGGTAAACTCCTTCTTTTCGTGCTGGCGGGGCTGCTGCCCCTCCGGCTGCTGGCCGACGTGAAGCTCCCGGCCATCTTTACCGACAACATGGTGCTGCAGCGCGAGAGCGACGTGAAGCTCTGGGGCACGGCAGCACCCGACCGTACCGTGCGGATCACCACTTCGTGGGACGGCGCCCGCTATGAGGTGCCCTCGGATGCCGAAGGGCGCTGGACAGCGACGGTCCGGACCCCCGAGGCGGGCGGCCCCCATACGGTAACGCTGACCGACGGACGCCATCCCGTCACGTTGAGCAACGTGCTCATCGGCGAGGTGTGGATCTGCTCCGGACAGTCGAACATGGAGATGCGCGTGGGCGACCGCGTAACGGGCATGGAGCAGGAGCTCGCCGAGGCCGAAGGCTACCCGGAGATCCGCCTGCTGCATATCGACAACACGACGAGTCCCATGCCGCTTGACGATGCGAAGGTGCGCGACGGCGGGTGGCAGGTCTGCTCGGCGGAGCGTGTCCGCGACTTCTCGGCCACGGGCTACTTCTTCGGCAAGGAGCTGCACCGTGAGCTCGGGGTGCCCGTGGGTCTGATCGAGACCTGCTGGGGCGGCACGCTGGCCGAGGCGTGGACCTCGGGGGATGCGCTCTGCGACATCCCGGCCTTCCGCGGGCGGGTGGAGAAGGCGCGGACGCTTCCCTCCTCTGCCGAGGAGCGCACGCGGATCTTCCACGAGGATATCGACCGCTGGCGCGACGACATGGCGGCCGTCGATCCGGGCTTCCGCGGGGGTGAACCCTACTGGTCGCTGACCGCGTTCGACGACACGGCATGGGGTGAGATCCAGGCTCCGGGCTTTGTGCAGCACCAGGGCCTCGACGGCTTCAGCGGCTTCCTGTGGATGCGCCGCACGGTGGAGATTCCCGCCTCGTGGGCCGGCAAGGAGCTGACGCTGGAGCTGGCGGTCATCGACGACAACGACTTCACCTATTTCGACGGCGTGGAGGTCGGACACACCGAAGGGTGCATGGCCTTCCGCCGCTACACCGTGCCGGCCTCGCTGGTCAAGGCGGGCCGCGCGACGATCGCCGTGCGCGTCATGGACACGGGCGGCCTGGGCGGCATCTTCGGCGATCCGAAGAGCATGGCGCTCCGCACGCCCGACGGCGACGTGCTGCCGCTGGCCGGCGCGTGGAAATACCACGTCGGACTGGGGCTGGGCGAGGCGCCCGAGCTGCCGGTCAATACCGCCACGGAGCCCAACTTCCCGTCGTTCCTCTACAACGCGATGATCCATCCGCTCGTGGGCTACGGCATCCGGGGCGCGATCTGGTACCAGGGCGAGGCCAACGTGGCGCGCGCCGCGCAGTACGGCGACCTGCTGCCGCTGATGATCCGCGACTGGCGCAACCGCTGGGGGAATGACTTCCCCTTCTACATCGTCCAGCTGGCCAACTACATGAAGGTGCAGGAGGGCCCCGAGGAGTCGGAGTGGGCCGAGCTGCGCGAGGCCCAGACGAAGACGCTGCGCCTCGAGAATACGGGTATGGCGGTCATCATCGACATCGGCGATGCGGACGACATCCACCCGAAGAACAAGCCCGAGGTGGGCCGGCGCCTGGCGCTGCAGGCCCTTGCGAAGACCTACGGACGGCCGGTTCTCTGCTCGGGTCCCGTGTATGCGGGCTGCACGCTCGGCAACGGTGAGATCCGCATCCGCTTCTCGCAGACCGACGGCGGATTGAAGACGGCGGACGGCGGCGTTGTCAAGGGCTTCTGCATCGCCGGGGGCGACCACCGCTTCCACATGGCCGAGGCGCGCATCGAGGGCGACCAGGTCATCGTCCGCTCGCCGGAGGTGGCCTACCCCGTGGCCGTGCGCTACGCCTGGGCGAACAACCCGGTCTGCAACCTGACGAACGGCACGGGACTGCCGGCCGGCCCGTTCCGTACGGACGACTGGACGGACGGCAAATAGGCCGCGCCGGAGGTTTCGCGATTCGGCGGAAACGATTATCTTTGCTTCAGAAACGGCCGACAGCGGATGAAGAGGATCCTGTGGATATGGTGTATGCTGCTGCTCGCGGTCCCGGCAGGGGCCGCGGTGCGGCGCAACGTGCTCTCGAACGACAACGGGTTGTCGAACAGCTCGGTAACCTGCATCTGCCAGGACTCCTCGGGCATGCTGTGGCTCGGAACGTGGGACGGACTGAACCGTTACGACGGTTCGGAATTCCGCGTCTACAAGTTCGAGCCCGACAATCCGAATACGATCTCGAACAACGTCATCCGCCGCATCGTCGAGGAGCGGGCCGGCGTGCTCTGGATCGCCACCGACTACGGCATCAACCGCCTCGACGTCCGGAGCGGCCGTATCGACCGCTTCTATCCCGGCTATGAGAAGAGCAGCCCCGTCGGCGAACAGGCTTTCTGCGTGGCGGCGGCACCCGACGGTGAGGTCTTCTGTGCCTCGGCCGGTTGGGGCATCGCCCGGTATGACCGGGATGCGGGGCAGTTCGTGGCGCTCAACCTCCCGCACTTCAACTCTACGGAGGTGCGGATGCTCTGTGCGCCCGACGCCGAACACCTGCTGCTGCTCATGACCTCGGGGCGTCTGGTGCAGGCGCGCTGCGCGCCCTCCGCGTCGGGCCATGCGGAGATTGCGGAGACGGCGGAGCTGCTTCCCGGGCGGCGGGTTGCGGCGCTGTTCGAAACCTCCCGGCGGATCTATATTGCCGACGGGGACACCGTGCTCCATCTCTACGACCGTGCCGCGGGATGTATCACGGGGGAGATCCCCCTTCCGCTGCCTTCGAAGGAGCGGCTCTGCGCCCTCGCGGAATATCCCGACGGACGGCTGGTCTGCGCCTTCCAGAACTCCGATACGCGGATCTATGACCCGGCCGCGGGGACGTTCGCTCCGCTGGAGGAGCTTTCGGGAGTCCCGGTGCTTTCGCTGCTCTACGGCTCGCAGAATATCCTCTGGGCGGGCAGCGACGGACGGGGCGTTCTCAACCTCTACGAAGACGACATCGAATTCAACCGTACGGAAAACAGCCGGATGTTCGGCGAGAAGAGCGCTCCCGTGCGGTCGTTCTTCGAAAACGACCGCGGCGACCTCTACGTTGCCACGAAAGGCAACGGCATCTACGTCCTGCGGGCCGACGGCTCTTCGGGCGGGACCTACGACCGCACGAACGGCCTGGGCAATGCTTCGGTCTATGCGCTGGCCGCAGGCTACGGCGACGACCTGTTTATCGGCCACGACGGTGTGGGCCTCGACGTGCTGTCGTTCGAAACGGGGCGTCTGACGACGCTCGCACCGCTGCCGGGGAGCCGTTTCGGCTCGGTCTATGCGATCCGGCGCGACACGGTGAACGGCCGGCTGTGGCTCGGCACGAACGGCTACGGCTTGGTTGGCCTGCGCCTCCGCGGGACGGGCGACGGCCGCTACGAGATTCTCGAACAGCGGATCTACGTCAATGACAAGGACGATGCGGCGTCGTTGAGCAACAACAATGTCTTCGCGATTGCCCCGGCCGGCGGCGGGCGCCTCTGGCTCGGCACGCGCGGCGGAGGTCTGAACCTCTTCGACCCCTCCACGGGGCGTTTCGAGGTCCACACGACCGCCACGGACACCCGTCCGATCAGCAGCAACGACATCCTCTCGCTCTATGTGAGCCGTGATTCGACGCTCTGGATCGGCACCGGCTATGGGCTCAACCGCCTGATCCGTGAAAAGGACGGGTCGATCTCCTTCCGCTGGTATACCGAGAAGGAGGGGCTTCCCAACAATACGATCCACGGCATCCTGGAGGACGATGCGGGCGACCTGTGGTTGAGTACGAACAAGGGTCTTGCGAAGCTCGATCCCGCGACCGGGCAGGTCGTCAGCTACTACCGTTTCAAGGCGTTGCAGAGCAACGAGTTCTCCGACGGCGCCTATTACCGCACCCCTTCGGGCGAGATGTGCTTCGGCGGTGTGGACGGCTTCAACCGCTTCGATCCCGACGACATCCACATGCGCGACTATGCGCCTCCGGTGCTGCTGCGCTCGTTTACCGTGCGCCAGAAGCCCTTGGCGGATTTCCGCACCGACGAGGAGATCACCCTCTCCTGCAACGAAAACTTCTTCAGTGTCGGGTTCTCGGCTCTGGAGTACATCCGCAACGAGAGTTGCGAGTATGCCTACATCCTGCGGGGCTTCGACGACGACTGGGTCTACAACGGCACGGACAACACGGCGGTCTTCACCAACGTGCCTCCCGGAAACTACGAGTTTTCGGTGCGGGCGACAAACGGCGACAAGGTCTGGAGCGACCGCGAGACGACGCTGCGCATCCGCGTGCGGCCGCCGTGGTGGAACACGACAATGGCCTATGTGGCCTATCTGCTGCTGATCGCCGGGGCGGTCTATGCGGTCTACTTCATCGCCAACGAGCGGATCGAGCAGCGTCGCAGCCTGCTCATCGAGTCGATGAACCGGGTGCAGCAGCGCGAGAGCTACGAGGCGAAGCTGCGCTTCTTCACCTCCATCGCCCATGAGTTCTGCACGCCGCTGACGCTCATCTACGGTTCCGGGGAGCAGCTGCTCGGCAGCTACAGCCTTGCTCCCGAGGTGGTGCGCCATGTGCGGATCATCCGCAACAACGCGGCGCGCATGCAGCGCCTGATCGGCGAGCTGATGGACTTCCGCCGCGTCGATACGGGCCACTACGAACCCCGCTTCGCCGAGGTCGATGCCGCGGAACTCCTCTCGTCAATCGTCGATAACTTCAACGAGGTGAACGAGCAGCGGCGCATCGACCTGCGCGTCGCGCTGCCCGCAGCCGGCGTGGTGATCGTAAGCGACCGCGATGCCCTGGAGAAGATCCTCTACAACCTCGTCTCCAACGCCTACAAATATACGCCGAAGGGAGGCTGGATCGAGGTGGCGCTGGAGGCGTCCGCCGCCCGTACGGTGTTCCGGATCTCCAACTCGGGCAAGGGTATCAAGCCCGAGGATATCGGCAATGTCTTCAACCGTTTCGAGATCCTCGACAACTTCGAGCGTTCGGCCAGCGAGGGGCGCGTCATGCGCAACGGCATCGGCCTGGCGCTGGCCAAGAGCCTTGCGGAGGTGCTCTCCGGGACGCTCTCCGTGGTCAGTGAACCGGGGTCGAGCACGACCTTCACCCTCGATCTTCCCGTGTTGGGCTGCGAGCGGATTACCGCCGGGGAACCGGTGCAGGCCGACGACGCGGCTCCTTTGGCCGGGGAGGAGCTTCCCGATACGGGGGACGAATCGGCCGCAGCCCCGTCCGTCCCGGGCGAGGCGGCGATCCTCGTTGTCGATGACGAGCAGCAGATGCGTGATCTGGTGGCCGAGATTCTCGGCGCGTCGTACACGGTGCTCCAGGCGGCCGACGGCGAGGAGGCCATCGGGATCCTCAAGCGGCGCCGTCCGGATCTGATATTGAGCGATATCAATATGCCGCGTCTCGACGGCCTCGGGCTGCTCCGCTACCTCAAGCAGAACGAGATCACGCGCTACATACCCTTCGTCTTCCTGGCCTTCAAGACCGATGTCGAGCAGGAGATCCACGGCTATGAACTCGGCGGCGACGGCTATATCTCCAAGCCGTTCCATCCCAAGCACCTGCAGGCCGTCGTGCAGCAGATTCTCACCAACCGCCGCTCGCTGCGCAACTACTACAATTCGGCGATCTCGACGGCCGACGTCTACGAGGGCAACACGATCGACGCCGACGACAAGAAGTTCATCGTGCAGCTCACGCGGATCATCGAGGAGAACCTCACGGACGAGAACCTTTCGCTGAATTTCCTCTGCGACAAGATGTGCGTGAGCCGCATGAGCCTCTACCGCAAGATCAAGGAGATCACGCAGCTGACGCCGAGCGAATACATCCGCAAGGTGAAGCTCCGCCACGCCACGCACCTGCTCCGCACGACGGGCATGACGATCCAGGAGGTGATGTTCTGCTCGGGCTTCAACAACAAGTCCTACTTCTACCGCGAATTTGCGAAGGAGTACCGCATGTCGCCGCGCGAGATGCGCGAGCGGGGTGAATAGGGCTCCGCAGCGTCGTTTTCTCACGTTACCATACGAAACGGATATAATAGTGTACTTCCGGCGGCCGGGGGTATACTATTTTTGTTGTGCGATACCAAACTACTGACATGAAAGAAGCCACAGCCGCCGGCCCGAAGCACGGTGTGTTCTACCGGGTCCTGTCGGAATTCAGACACTTCGGCACCTATCCGTTCAACATGCGGATCCTGCTGATGACGAACATGCTCTACGCCTTCGTCCTTCCGGTCGTCGAGCTCTTCGTCGGCACCTATATCATGCGCAACAGCTCGGAACTGGCCTACGTCGTGGGCTACCAGCTGGCCGTCTATACGGGCATCCCGATCACCTTCCTCATCAACGGATTCCTGATGCGCCGCATCCGCATCTCGCACCTCTATTCGTTCGGCATGCTGTTGAGCGGCGTCTCGATGGCGGTGATGATGTCGCTCGAGACGCTCGAACTGGGCGGAATCATCCTCGCGGGCCTCATCATGGGCCTCTCGTACGGATTTTTCTGGGCCAACCGCGACTTCCTGGCCCTGGCCTCGACCGACGACGGCAACCGCAACTACTACTACGGACTGGAAAGCTTTTTCAATACGGTGGCCAGCGTCGTCGTGCCGGGCATGATCGGGGCCTTCCTCGGTGCCACGGCCGACCACGGCTGGTTTGCGGGCAACATCAACTTTGCCTACAAGCTCGTTACGCTCTTCGTCTTCGTGCTGACGATCATCGCCTCGGCGGTCGTTACGCGGGGCCGCTTCGCCGAACCGAAGCACGAACGCTTCATCTTCCGGCACTTCGACGCCCTCTGGCGGCGGATGATGCGCCTCGCCGTGCTGAAGGGCATCGCCCAGGGCTACATCGTTACGGCCCCCTCGATGCTCGTCATGACGCTCGTGGGCAACGAGACGACGCTCGGCACCCTGCAGTCGATCGGCGCCATCGTCTCGGCCGTGCTGCTCTACCTGCTGGGGCGCTTCACCACCTCGCGCCACCGCGTGGCGATCTTCTCCGCGGGTCTGCTGCTCTTCGCCCTCGGCGGGGCCTTCAATGCCGTGCTCTACTCCGCAACGGGCGTGATCGTCTTCATGCTGTGCCTCGTGCTCGGCCGTCCGCTGATGGACCTGGGCTACTTCCCGATCCAGCTGCGCGTGATCGACTGCGTAAGCCGCAAGGAGCGCCGCAACTCCTACGCCTACATCTTCATCCACGAGTTCGCGCTCTACCTGGGCCGTTTCTTCGGCTGCGGACTCTTCATCGTACTGACCCTCACCGTTTCGGACACCTTCGCGATCCGCTATGCCCTGCTCATCATCGGCATCATCCAGCTGATCTCGATCGTCATATCACGGAATATCACCCGCACGCTCGACCGCAGCGGGTGCTGATCGGAACCGTCGCTGCGGCGGCCATCCGTCGCCGCACGACGTGATAGAGTATCTCATATGTTTAGGTTTTGGCTGGGGACGTCAGCGCCGTGAGGCAGCCGATGTCTCCTTTTTTGTGCGCACGGGTGTACGGTCCCGCACGGGCCGGGAACGGGCTTCCGGGGCCGCTGCCGACCCGTCGCGGTACGAAAAAAGATCCGGGAGCCGCCCGCAGGCGCTCCCGGATTCGGAAGAAGGGTATTTTCGAGTGGGTATCAGAGTTTGCGGAGCTCGATCTTCCGCACGACGGGTTTGTTGATGCGGTAGATCTGGTCGATGAGCAGCTCCTGCTCCCGTTCGCGCGCCTCGCGTACGGCCGGGTGCATGAGTTTCGAGTAGTTTTCGCGGTGCATGCCGACCCAGCCGTTGTTGCTCTTCTCGCGGTCGAGGACCTCCACGGCGTGGCGGTCATTGGCATCGAGCAGCCCGTGGTCCTGGAAGAAGTCGTACTGCATCCAGGCGTAGTCGCGGAAGTTGCGCTCGATCTCCCAGCGGTATTCGTTCAGGTGCATCACGGCGAGGGCCTGCTGGTACTGCGGGGTCCAGACGATCTCGGCGAGGTTGATACCCTCGGCCAGTTCCTCGGCGCTCCACGAGCCGATCTGTTCGCCGTCGATGCATACGGCGTAGGTGCCCTTGAGCCCCTTGACCGTGAGCATCTCGCGGTTCATCTCCTCGACGAACGGTACGAGCTTGGCGGCGTTGGCCTGTCCGCGCTTCATACCCCAGCCGTGGGCCACGGTGTCCATCGGGTAGGGCAGGGCGTTGGCCAGGTAGTCGAACGAGAGGTTGCGGCCCGCCTTCCGGAGGTTCGTGATTTCGCAGTTCCCGGCCTTGAGTATCTCCTTTCTGGCAGCGTCGATGCGGATGTCGGCAACCTCCTTGCCGGCGAATCCCTGTGCCTTGAGGAAGAGGTAGGCCATGACCATGTGTCCGTCGTTGTCGGGGTGCACGCGATCGCCTCCCGTAAGCGTAAAGCCCGGATCGATGGCCTGCTGTTGCTCGCCGACTTCGGTCAGCGGGGCATTGTAGTCGATGAACTCCCAGCCGTGGGCTGCGGCCGACTCCTTCTGGAAGGCCACGACGCGGCGCATGACGGCATTCTTGCCGCGGAAGGGTACGTTGCCCTCGATCTTCGCCGTCTCGTCATAGGGCGAGCTGCCGATCATCACCACACGCACGCCGTCGAGACCCTCGAGGCGCTGCTCCATCTTTTTGTAATTCTCCAGACACTCCTGGTAGCGGGCTTCGCCGTAGGCCTCGGGGTTGTCGCCGTTGTACTCGAAATAGCCCGTGTCGTTCATACCGAAGGTTACGGTGAGCACCGTCGGGCGCTTGCTGAAGACGTCGCCGTCGAGGCGTTTGTTCATCATGCCGGCGGTCTCGCCGCCGATGCCGGCGTTGTACATGCGCACGTTCATGTACGGGAAGCGCGTCATGTAGTAGAGCCAGATGTAGGAGTGGTAGTGGCCGCCGTCGGTGATGCTGTTGCCCAGGTAGACGACGCGGTCGCCCTCCTTGAAGGGCGCGATGGTCTGCGCCGTGGCGGTGCTGCCGAGCAGGGCCGCCGCAAGGATCCATGCGATTTTTTTCATGTCATATCGGTTTTTAGGTCTGTTATTCATACGAGGGGGGCAGGTTGTCGCGGCCCCATGCGCCGGAGGGCTTCGCGGCCGTCGAGTAGTCGATCTCGGCGCCGTCGGCCAGCGCCTTCCAGTCGATCCACGCCCGGTCGAGGGGCTTGCCGTCGAGGCGTACGCCCGTGGTGTAGATCCGGCTTTCGGAGCCGCCGCGGATCGTCAGGTCGCCGCCCTTGAGGTGGAAGGTGATCCGCTCGAAGAGGGGCGTGCTGAGCGTGAAGCCTCCGACACCCGGGATCATCGGGTAGAGCCCTGCGCAGGCGAAGACGTACCAGGCGCCCATCGTCCCCAGGTCGTCGTTGCCTGGAAGACCGTCCACAGCGCTCGAATACTGTTCGTCGAGCGTGCGGCGGATCACCTCCGAGGCCTTGTCGGGGCGCCCCACCCAGTTGTAGACCCACGGTATGTGGAAGCTGGGCTCGTTGCCCGCAGCGAACCACGGGTCGTTGTAGCCGGCGTCGAGGCGCACGAAGAACTCGTCGAGGCGCCGCTCGGCCGCCTCCCGGCCGCCGATCGTCTCGATCAGTCCGCCCAGGTTGTAGGGAACCATCCAGAAGTAGTTCTTGTAGGTCGATTCGCGCCAGTCGTCGCCGAGCGGCTTCCAGCTGCCGTCGGCGTTGCGCGACTGCAGCCACCCCGTCTCGGGGTTGTAGAGGTTGCGCCACGAGCGGGCGAAATGGAAGTAGCGCCAGCTGGCGAACTCGTCGCCCACGGCATGCAGCGCGAACTGCCCGATGGCAAAGTCCGCGGAGGTGTATTCGAGCTGTTCGGAGGCGTTCCAGTATCCCTTGTCGAGGTACTGCCGCAGTCCGGGGCGCTCCTCGACCTGCTGCGAGCGGGCGCCGGGCTTTTCGGCGTTCACGCGCATGATCTGGAAGAGCGGATAGGGGTCGTAGTCCCGGGCTCCGAAGGCCCAGGCATTCGCCACGAGGATCGGCGTGGGGTCGCCCTGCATGACTCCCGTCTCGATGTTGGCCATCACCCAGCGGGGGAAGGCGCCGCCCGACTGCTCGGCAAAGTCGCGGTGCGAGAGCACGACGTCCGACGCCACGTCGGGGAAGAGCATCGCCAGCAGCTGGATCTGCGTGCGGTAGGTGTCCCAGTTGCTGAACGACGTGTACTGGCGGCTGCGCGTGCGGTGGATGCGGAAGTCGGCGCCCATGTACTCGCCGTTCACGTCGCTGCAGAGGTTCGGGTGGATCATCGCCCGGTAGAGGTGCATGTAGAACTGCCCGATGCGGTCGGGGTTCGTGCCCTCGACCTCGATGCGGCCCAGCACGTCGTTCCACGCCTGCTCGGCGGCCTGCTGCACGGCGGCGAAGTCCCACGAGGCGTTCTCCGCACGGAGGTTTTCGCGGGCATTCTCCACCGAGACGTACGAGACGCCGATGCGGTACTGGATCGTGCGGCCCCGCTTCAGGTCGAAGGTGAAATAGACGCCCGACTCGGCGCCCTCGGCGAAGCGGCCGCCGCGCGTGAGCGTGTCGTCCTTCCAGATGCCCGTTTCGGCGGCCTCGGTGTCGAATTCGGCGACGAAATAGACCTTGTAGGGGGTGCGGATGCCGCAGAAGTTGCCGCCCTCGGCATAGCCCTCGCAGCTTGCGGGCCCCGTGATGACGACGGCCGCGCGGTCGATCGGCGTCGCGGCGACGCCCGCGCCGATGATGACCGTGCCGAAAGCATCCTCCGCGGGGTATTCATAACGGGCCATGCCCGTGCGCGGGGTTACCGTAAGGTGCGCCCGGACGCGCTCCTCGACCGTGGCTTCGTAGTAGCCGGCATGCCCGGCCTCCTGCGAGACATCGACACGGTGTTCGAGGATGTTGCCCGGCGAGACGTCGAGGCGTCCCGGCAGCGGGAAGGTGGGGAAGTTGCCCATGTGGGCGCAGCCTCCGCCGCTGAGCTGGTTGATGACGAAGCCGCCCCGCTTCGAAAAGTAGGTGGGGGTGAACTGCACCATGCCGAAGGGGTAGGTGGCTCCCGGGTAGAGGTATCCCGAGGTGAGCCCCACGCCCTGCGTGCCGGTGAAGACATTGACCTGCAGGGCGCGGTTCGGCGCCGGCTCCTGGGCCCGTGCGGGCCCGTGTGCGAAGAGCAGACTGCCGGCGAGGACCGCTGCGGTGATTTTCAGTGTGCGTGCGAACATGACGGTTGTTTTATTCGGGTTTCGAGAGCGAGAAGGGCGCCGCCTGCTTCGAGGTGCCGCGTTCGAGGTTGGGCTCCGGGCCCATCACCAGGTGCAGCGTGCCGCCGCGCGTGATCTCGTCGTAAGTGATCCAGTTGCGGTCGAGCGGTTCGCCGTTGAGCGTCGCCGACTGGATGTAGACATGGTCCGGGGCATTGTTCTCGGCCTCGATGACGAACTGCCGGCCCTCTTCGGTGGTGATCGTCGCCTTGCCGAAGACGGGGCTGCCCAGGACGTACTGGTCCGTGCCGGGGCAGACGCTGTAGATGCCCAGGGCGCTCAATACATACCACGAGGACATGCCGCCCTGATCCTCGTCGCCCGGGAAACCGCGCTCCGAGGAGTTGTAGAGCCGCGAGGTGATCTGCCGCGACCAGTACTGCGTCTTCCACGGCTGTCCGGCATAGCTGTAGAGGTAGATCATGTGCTGGATGGGCTGGTTGCCGTGGGCATACTGGCCCATGCCGGCCAGCTGCATCTCCTTCATCTCGTGGATCATGCCTCCGTAGGTGCCGGGGCGGACCGTATTGGGGAGCGTGAAGACCGAGTCGATCTTCTGCGTGAAGGCCTCGTCGCTGCCGTAGAGATTGATCAGGCCCTGCACGTCGTGGAAGACCGACCAGTTGTAGTGCCAGGCGTTGCCCTCGCAGTAGGGGCCGCCCCACTCGACGGGATCGAACGGCGCGAGCCACGAGCCGTCCTTGTGGCGGCCGCGCATGAAGCCCGTCTCGGCGTCGAAGACGTTGCGGTAGTTGTACATCACGCGGGCGAAGATCTCCTCGTAGAACTTGTTGCCGGTCATGCGGGCCAGCTGCCAGGCGCAGAAGTCGTCGTAGGCGTATTCGAGCGTCTGGGCCGTCGAACCCATCGACTCGGGGTAGGGGACGAATCCCAGCTGCCAGTACTCCTTCCATCCGGCACGTCCGTTGGCACCGCCCCAGGGGCCCTTGTTCATCGCCTCGTGGGCGTAGGCCTCGAGGGCCTTCGCGGGGTCGAACGTGCGGATGCCCTTGACCCAGGCGTCCGTGAGCAGCGAGATCGAGTGGTTGCCGAGCATGCCGCCCGTCTCGCCCGGTGCGGACCAGGCGGGCAGCCATCCGCACTGCTCCTGCGCCGCGAGCAGTGCCTGCATGTAGCGGCCCTGCATCGTGGGATGGAGGATGTTCGTCAGCGGGAACTGCGAACGGAACGTATCCCAGAAGCCGTTGTCGGTATACATGTATCCCGCGTGCACCTTGCCGTCATAGGGGCTGTAGTAGTAGGGGTTGCCCTCGGCGTCGCGCTCGTAGAACTTGCGCGAGAAGAGGTTGGCGCGGAACAGACACGAGTAGAAGGTGCGGATCTCCTCCTCCGAGGCGCCCTCGACGGCGACGCGGCCCAGCAGGGCGTTCCACGTCGCGGCGCCGCGCGCCTTCGTGGCCTCGAGGTTGCGGTCGGCGCCCAGCTCGCGTTCGAGCGTGATGCGCGCCTGCTCGGGGCTGATGTAGGAGGATGCGGCCTTGGCCTGCACCTTCGTGCCGGCCTTGAAGCGGATGTAGGCGCCGCATCCGTCGCCCGCGGCCTCGGTCTGCCCGTCGGTGCGGGTGTTCCGGCGGTTCTCCCAGGTGCCCCACGCTTCGAAGGGACGGTCGAAACGGATGACGAAGTAGCTGCGGAAGGTCTCCGGATGGTTCACGAAACGGTGGTTGTTCACCCAACCCGAGATCTCGCGCCGCTCGGGGTCGATCTTCACCTCGCTCTGGGCCGTGTAGCCGTCGAGTACGAGGTAGGCCGCGCCGCCCTTGCGGGGGAAGCTGAAGCGCAGGTGCACGCCGCGCGTCGTGGGGGCCATCTCGGTGGTGATGCCGTTGTCGAACGTAACCTTGTAGTAGTGGGGCTTTGCCACCTCGTTGTCGTGGCTGAACTTCGCGCCGCGCGTATCCTCGTCGAGGACAAGCTCCCCGACCTCGGGCATGAGCGAATAGACCGCATAGTCGCTCATCCAGGGACTGCACTGGTGCGCCTGCTGGAAACCGCGGATGCGGTCCACGAAATACTGGTATTTCCAACCCTCGCCGTTGGGGCCGGTCTGTGCCGACCAGGTGTGCATGGCGTAGGGCATGGCCGTAGTGGCGAAGGTGTTGCCGTAGCTGAGTCCGAAGTGCGAGTCGGTTCCCTGGAGCGTATTGACGTACTGGACGTAGTCGCGTTCCTGTGCCGTGGCGGAGAGGGCGAGAAGAGCCGCCGCACAGGCCGTCAGGAGGCTTCGCAGCGGGCGGATCCGCCGGAGCGATCGGTTTTCGTGATGGTTTGTCATGTTGTTTGCCGGTTTTAAGGTTTTGCGTTTCGGGTCGGGTTACTCCGCAAGGCCCCATGCCGTGTTGGGCTCGGGACCCATGAAGAGTTCGAGCGTGCCGCCTGCGGCGATCTGCGCGAAGTCGATGTGCGAGGCCGTGAGCTCCTCGCCGTTGAGGCGCGCCTGCTGGATGTAGACGTTCCCGGGCGCGTTGTCATGCGCCACGACCGTGAAACTGCCGCCCGGGGCGTATTGCGGGTCGAGGCGGAACTCGATGCGGTCGAACAGCGGGCTGGTGATCTCCATGCGCGTGTCGCCCGGGCAGGCGGGATGGATGCCCGCGGCAGCGAGAACGTACCAGGCCGACATCTGTCCGGCATCCTCGTTGCCGACGATGCCCTCGACGCGGTTGGCGTAGGCCTTGTCGCAGATGCGGCGCGTCCACTTCTGGGTCTGCCACGGTTCCCCGAGGCGGTTGAAGAGGAACGGCACCAAGTGCACCGGCTCGTTGGCGTGGTTGTAGTAGGGGTTCCAGTGGAAATCTTCGGGGGTCTTCTCGAAGAACTCCTTGAGATCCGCCAGCACGGCGTCGCGCCCGCCCATCAGGGCCACCATCCCCTCGACGTCGTGCGGCACGAACCATCCCTGCTGATAGGGATCGGCCTCGATGCAGCCGTACCACTCGGTCGTGCGGGCGTTCTCGGGCCACGGAGCCCACCGTCCGTCGGCCTCGCGCGGCCGGAACCACCCCTTCTCCGGATCGAAGATGTTGCGGTAGGCCTGTCCCTTGCGGGTGAAGGCAGCGGCGTCCTCCGTTTTGCCGAGACGTTCGGCCAGCTGCGCGAGGCACCAGTCCGTATAGGCGTACTCGAGCGTGTGGGAGATGCAGAGCTTCGAGGGGGTGTATCCGAGCGAGTCGTTGCCGAAGAGCTGCGAGGTGCGCACGCCGTAGCGGTAGGCCTTCTCGACGTCATAGCCCCGGATGCCCTTGGCGTAGGCGTCGGCCAGCACCGAGAGGGCCGGGTTGCCGAGCATGCAGCCCGAGTAGGCGTTGAGCAGCTCCCAGCGTTCGAAATAGCCGCGGCCGCTCTCGTCGGCCATCGTGATGAGCGACGCGAGCAGGTCGTCCACCAGCCGCGGGTTGATGATCGTCTGCAGGGGCATCTGGCTGCGGAAGACATCCCAGCCGCTGAAGATCGTGCGCTTGGTGAAGCGTCCGTCGGTCTGGTGGGGTTTGTGGTCGGCGCCCATGTAGCGGCCGTCGGCGTCGGTGTAGATCCGCGGGTCGATCATCGTGTGGTAGAGCGCCGTGTAGAAAATCGTCCGCTCGTCCTCCGTGCCGCCCTCGATACGGATGCGGCCCAGTTCGCGGTTCCACGAGGCGCGGGCCTCGTCGGCAACCCGGTCGAACGACTTGTCGGCGATCTCCGCCTCGAAGTTGCGCCGCGCCCCCTCGGCATCCACGAACGAGATGCCCGCCTTGAAGATCACCTGCTGTCCTTCACAGGTGGGGAAGTCGGCGTAGAATCCGATGTGCTTGCCCTCGATCGAGCGCTCGCCCTTCGTCAGGGGCGCCTCGGCAACGCGCTGCAGGTAGTCGGGGCTGACGACCTCGTCGCGCTTGCGCACCCAGTCGTCGGGAATATCGGCGCTCCAGAAGCCGTAGTCGCGGATCGGCTCGCTCAACTGCCCGTAGAAGTAGACCGTGTAGTCGGCCTGTCCGTCGCCGTTGCCCCAACCGCCCGTTGCGGGCGTGCACTTCATCCAGCCGGCGATCGTATGGTCGTCGATCACCTCGATGTACTCCCGCTCGGCGGTGCCGCCGACGCGGCGGGCCAGGTCGATCTGGATGCGCGACTGTTCGTGCTCGGGGAAGGTGAAGCGCAGGATGCCGCAGCGGGGCGTCGCCGACGTCTCGACGCGGATGCCGTAGTCGGTGAGCTGCACGCTGTAGTAGCCCGCGCGAGCCGTTTCGGAGGCCTTGTCATAATGCGAACGGTATCCCTTGACGGATCCGTCCTCCTTGCCGGCGATCTTCTGCAGCGGTCCGGTGGTCGGCATGACGAGCAGGTTGCCCAGGTCGCCGAACCACCCCACGCCGCTCATCTGCGTGAAGGCGAATCCTTCGATCGTCGTATGTTCATAGCTGTAGCCGGGGCTGTTGTCGCCGCCGGTGATGGTGTTCGGGCTTACCTGGACCATGCCGTAGGGCGTCGTGGCCCCCGGGAAGGTCTTGCCCAGACCGTGATAGACGCCTGCGGCGCTCGTACTCGTGCTCGCCCCGATAAAGGGGTTCACATAACGCGCGGCATCGAATGCAGCCGCATCGTCCGCCGCGGAGCCGCAGCCGGTGAGGCCCGCAGCCGGGAGGGAGAGCGTAAGGAGCAGGGTGGTTCGCAAGAGGAAGTTATGCATGGGTTCGTGTTATTTGGTCAGTCGCAGGGTTTTCAGTCCGAAGCGCGGCATCGAGAGTTCCACCTCGGTGCCTCCGCCGCGGGTCTGTATGGCGGGTGTTTCGAGTGGTTCGCCGCGCAGGTCTACCGCTTCGATTTTCGAGAAGAGATCCCCGAAGCGGAGGGTGTGCGGCGTCTCATCGCCCGAGGCGTTGTAGAGACGAACGATGATCGCCCCGTTCTCGGGATAGGCTGCCGAAAGCTCGTAGCCGCTTCCCGCGAGGTCGAGCCACGAGGCCTCGCCGTCGGTGAACGTACGCCCGACAGCAGCGTAAAGCGGCTCGTTCCAGCGGGTGTTCTCCTCCTGCACGCCGCCTTCGTCCCAGTGTCCGTCGTGGGCGATCAGTGCGAAGCGCAGGTGTGTCGGCCCGTCGATCGGGTAGTCGCGGCCCCACAGGCCCGCACCCGAATACTGCACCGTCAGGCCGAGGGGCGCGTCGATGCCCCAGGTGTAGGAGGTGGTATGGTCGGTGAGCAGGGCCACACCGGCGCCGTCCGTTTCTGCAAGGTCCACCCAGTGCAGCAGGATGTCGTGCTTGATGTTGTCCCAGGTCGAGAAGTAGGTATCTTCCAGCCGGCTTTCGCAGACGTCGAACGGGGCATCCTTCCACAGCCGCGGCGCCGCGAGGGTCGTGGGGAACCAGACGTTGAGCTTGTAGCGTCCGTCGTAGCAGGCGCGGCGGTTCCGTCCGAAGGCGTTCCGTTCGCGGTAGGCGCCGATGCCGACGTTATGCCGCCAGTCGATAGCAAGGTCGAAATCGATCTTCGGGTCGCCCCGGCGCAGGGTGATCGTCTGCGTAAAGGGGGTCGAGGCGATGGTGCCGCGGATGCGGATACGCTTTACAAGGTCGTTGTCGCAGAGCAGGACGACTTCGGCCGGGCTCTCCGTCGAGGAGCGGAAGCGCCGCTCGTCGTAGAAGTAGCCCCGCAGCTCGCCCAGCGCGTAGCTGCTTGCCGCATCGACGATCTCCCGGTTGCCGAGCCGCCTGGCCACCAGGCTCGTGATGACGCCGCCCCGTGCCGGATCGATCCGCAGGCGGTAGAGGTCGTTCTCGACCACGAGCGGCTCCGCGGTTGCAGCGGCTGTTGCCGTGCACTCTTTCGCGTGTCCCTCCGCAAGCGTATAGGTCGTGTAGCCGAACGGCGGGACCTCCGCCTCGAAGAGCAGCTCGCGCGCGCCCTCTGCGGTGCGGAGCAGCGTGCTTTCGACCTTGCGGCCGCGGACGTCCTTCACCACGACCTGCTCGAAGGCGAGCTCTTCGGGAAGGGCTACGGCAACCACCTCGCGGCGGGCCTCGCCGAGCGTATTTGCGAGGCGTACGCGCCACCGGCCCTCCTCCTTTGCCGGGGCGATGCTCCGCATGGCGCCGGTGGCAAGGCTGCTGCTGATCGAGTCGGTCGCGGCGGTCCAGCGGCGGATGTGGTCGGCCCAGGTGCCGCGGCCGTGCAGGCCGTTGTAGGGAACGATCCACGAGTCGTGGTGCTGTGCGAGCATCAGCGTGCGCCACGCCTCGTCGAGGGCCGCGCGGTCGCAGTCGGCGCCGTTTGCCAGCGCCGCGAGGGCGCAGAGTTTCTCGGCTCTCACGATGCTGTTTTCGGCATGCCGCACCTCGCGGGCGATGCGCTGCAGCACCTGGCTGCCCCACATGAGGCTGACGCGGACATCCTCCTGCGACATGCGGTAATCCTCGGGCTGCGAGTCCGGGGCGATGCGCTCGAAGTATTCACGCCAGGTAACGTATGTCGAGTGGTTGCGGATCGAGTCGCCCGAGCCGATCCAGGGGCCGTTGCGCCAGCCGGCATCCTGGTAGCACATGCCGATCGGGCGGGTGATGCCCTGCCGGGCGCAGGCCTTGAGGTAGTGCGTGCCGTTGCCCCAGGCGGTCGTCTGCCATACGGAACCTCGTTCGAGCGCCTCGCAGGCGTAGCGCGGCACGGCGCGGATCGAACTGCCGTCGGGTGCGATCCAGTTTACGGTCTCCCCGCCGAAGGGAGCCATGTAGCCGCCCCAGCAGGTGTTCGGGCACTTGAGCGAGGCGTATCGAAATCCGAAAAGACGGAGGATCTGCGGCAGGCAGCTCGTAAAGCAGGGCTCCTCGACGGCGTAGGTCGTGAACTCCACCCCGGGAAAATGGCTGCGGATCTTCCGCATGCCGTAGTCGAACTGGCGGATGAGGCTCTCGCCCGAGATATTGTAGCAATAGGGCTGGGCGTAGGTCGGGTTGGTGAACTCCACGCGCGGATCGGTGGCCAGTTGTTTGAATCGTGCGTAGTCGCGCGGCGTGCGCAGGGCGACGGTGTCCCAAGTCTCGGGTTCGATCTCCAGCCCGATCCGCCACTCGGGATGTGCCTCCAGCTGGTTGCAGATGAAACGGGTCTTCCATCGGAGGGGATAGTGGCCGTAGATGCCGCCGTGGTATCCGTCGGCGAAGTAGGCCTGATGCTGCTGTGCGGCAAGCGGGGTGCCGAGGAGCAGCAGTGCTCCGAGGAGCACCTTTTTCCCGATACCCGGAATCGATGGACGGGTCGGATTTCCGTTCGGTGTTTTGCAGGAACGGATACGAAGCAGCGATACTCCGGAACAGGATGGTTTCATGGCGTCAGCAGTTGGTTTGTGGCATGCGCTTTTCCGCGCAGTTTCTCTTTACAAAGAAACTCAATTAACCGCAAACCGCGGGACACCGCATCGGCAAAGTAGGGGGAAAGTAAATGGAATATACGGATAAATTACTTGCAAACAATGGTTTGCATGTTTTTTATGCGGCTGTTTTGGTAAATCATATTGAAGTCTCCTGAAAGGTCTCCTGACCCAGTTTGCGGACCTCTTCCTCGAAGTGGGCGATGCCCGGGAGGGCTTTGCTCTTGATTTTGCTCTTGTAGTTGTAGACCGTCTGGAGCGAGCAGCGGAGGAACTCCGCGACCTGATTGACGTTCGTGATGCCGAGGCGCATGAGGGCGAAGATCCGCAATTCGGTATTCAGCCGTCCCTCGGCCGTTTCGTAGCGCTCCTCGGGCTTGAGCAGGTCGTTGAACTCCCGGACAAACGACGGGTAGAGCTTCAGAAAGGCCTCGTCGAATTCGGCATAGAGTTCGTCGAACTCGCGCTCCTGCTCCTTCGAGGAGATCTTGTAGAGACGGTCGATCTGCCCGCTGCGCAGCTTGTGGCTCACGTCCTTGCGGTAGGCGTAGAGTTTGTTGATATAGAGGGCGCACTGGTTCATGAAGTAGCCGATGTACTTCTCCTTGACGACGTTCGCCTCGTTGAGCGTGCGGTTCAGGTCGGAGAGCTGCCGGTTCATCTTCGCCAGATTCCGCCGGGCGCGGGACATCATGCGCATCTGGATGCCGATGACGGCCAGGGCCCCCACGAGCAGGACGATGAAGACGCTCAACAGGATCGTCGAGCGGCGCAGGTTCTGACGCTGTTTTTCGATGCGGTAGAGGTAGTTGCTCTCGATGATGGGCTGGATGCGGGCGATGACCGAGTTCTTGACGCGCGAGTTGTAGAAGTTGGCGTCGTTCAGGGCCGAACTGATGTAGTTGTACGACCGTTCGATGTCGCCCTGCTCGAAGAGGTTCATCGCCAGGGTGAGCAGCGCCTCGTTCTCCTTGACGGCCAGGCGGGTGTCTGAAATTGCCGCAAGGGCCAGGTAACGGTTCTCCTGCTCGCGCTCGCCGAGGTCCCGGTAGAGTTTGGCGAGGCTCATGGCCGCCATGGCGTAGCCGTGCGTTCCGTGCGGCTCCTTTTCGTAGATCCCCGCCAGGATCTCCAGGGCCGCCGAAGGATCGCCTGTGGCCTGCAGCTGGAAGGCCTTCTCCTTGAGCCACATCTCCGAGCCTTCGGGAAGCAGGGTCAGAACGCGGTCCCGCAGCTCGATGATTTTCGTCTGATACTCCTTCGCGAGGATCGTGTCGTCCGTATAGCGGATCAGATTTTCGTAGTAGCGGATGCTGGTCCAGCAGTAGGAGAGCTGCTGCGGGGCGGTCAGGCTTTCGTAGTCGGTGTTGTGCAGCAGTTCCGAAGCCTGGACGAAGAGTCCCGAGAGCGAGTAGACGAAGGCCAGCTGCAGGCGGCTTTCGATACGCATCCGGGAACTGCCGAGCGCCTCGGCGATGGCGAGGTTGTCATGAATATAGCGTGTGGCCGAGTCGCAGACGAACGAGGTATAGTTGTTGATGATCTCGTTGTTGATCGCGTAGCGCTTCTCGGGTTCCGTCTGTTCGTCGCGCTGCCGTTTGAGGTCGCGCAGCAGCTCCTCCTTCTGTGTGGTGTAGCGGCTCCGGTCGGCAATGGCCCGGTCGAGTTGCAGCAGCAGCGTATCGGGCTTATTTCCCGCCTGAATCGTCGCGGACGGAAGCAGGAGCAGGGTCGCAAGAATCGGAAGCAGAAGGTTTTTCATCGTTCGGGTTGGTTTGTGGGGGCTTGTCGTGCCGAAAGCGCGTAACACAAATATACGAAAAAAAGACAAAACGCGAAATCGGCCTGTGGAAAAATCGCCCTTCGGCAACGGTGTGGCGACCATTTTTCGGTTCGGGATCCGCTTCCGGCAGGGCAGACGGACACGGGATGGTATATCTGCCGGTTTTTTTCGTATCTTTGTCCGGGACGATCCTTCCGCGAAGGGGTGCAGCTTCCCCGAGACCGGCGGATCGCCGCGGATATTTACAAATCATTCGTCATGAAACGCTTATTGATGACTTTGCTGCTTGCGGCCGTGGCGGTTGCCGTCGAGGCCCGCGAGGTATTCCCGCTCAACGAAGGGTGGCGTTTTTACTTCAAGTCGGAGAATACGAGCGATAACGCCCGCCACGTTACTCTGCCCCACAGTTGGAATACCGATCCGCAGAGCGAGGGATCGTGGCTCGAAACCACGGGAAACTACCGCAACGATATCTATATTCCGGCGGGCTGGACATCGCGCCGGCTCTTTCTGAAGTTCTACGGCGTACAGTCTGTTGCCGACCTCTTCGTAAACGGCAATCACGTTGGCACGCACCGTGGGGGCGCCGCAGCCTTCACCTTCGAGATCACCGACTATGTGCAGTACGGTGCGGACAACGCGCTGCTTGTGGTGGTCAGCAACGGTGCGCGGAACGACGTGCTGCCCACCTCCACGGACATGAACCTCTACGGGGGCATCTACCGCGATGTCGAACTGATCGTTACGGGTCCTACGGCCGTTTCGCCGCTCTATTTCGGCTCGGAAGGGGTGCTGATCCGTTCCCGGGAGGTCAATCCGCTCCATGTTTCGGGTGAAGCCGAGGTCCACCTGACCTCGCGGAACGAGAGCGCCTGTACGCTGACGCTCGATATCACGGCGCCGGACGGCAGCACGGTCTTCACGCGGCGTCAGCGGGCCCGCCTCGACGGGAAAGCGGTCGTCGTGCCCTTCACGATCGACGAGCCCGCGTTGTGGAGTCCCGAAAGTCCGACGCTCTACACCGTAACGGCCGCCATCGGCGAAGACAGCATCGTGGACTGCGTACGGGTCCGCACGGGTTTCCGATCCATTGCCGCAACGCCCGGCGGCGGGCTGCGTATCAACGGTACCCGCGTTCCCGTGCACGGTGTGGCGCTTTATCACGACAATATCTCTTCGGGAGGCACGCTCTCGGCGGCGGATTACGATGCCGATCTGGCCACGGTACGCGACGTGGGGGCCAATGCGCTGCGTTCGGCCGTGATGCCCCATGCGCAGTATCTCTACGACCGCTGCGACGAGCAGGGTATTCTGGTCTGGGTCGATACGCCGTTGCAGAGCGCCCCTTTCCTGGGCGACATCGCCTACTATGCGATGCCGGCGTTCGAGGAGAACGGTGTCGAGCAGCTGCGCGAGATCATCGCGCAGAACATGAACCATCCTTCGGTGGTGATGTGGGGACTCTTCTCGTGCCTCCGGCCGCGCGGCGACAACGTTACGCCCTATCTCCGGCGGCTCAACGATGTGGCGCATGAGATGGACGCCTCGCGGCCCACGACGGCGTGCAGCGATCAGAACGGCGATATCAATTTCGTCTCGGATCTGATCGTCTGGCGGCAGAACATCGGTTGGGAAAAGGGTTCCACGAGCGATGTGGCGGTCTGGCGCGACCAGCTGCGCAAGAACTGGTCGCATCTGCGTTCGGGTGTCAGCTACGGCGGCAGCGGCTTCATCGGGCACAAGAGCTATACGGCGCAGGCGGAGCCCCGCTCGAACTGGATGCCCGAGGAGAAGCAGACGCGTTTCCACGAGGAGTATGCCCGCAACCTGCAGGGCGATTCGCTTTTCTGGGGCGTATGGATCAACAACCTGTTCGACTACGGCTCGTCGCGCCGCCCCTACGGCATCAACGGTGAGGGACTTGTTACGTTTGACCGCCGTCAGCAGAAGGATGCCTATTACCTCTACCGGGCCTTGTGGAACCGTGAAAGCCCGACGCTCTACATCTCCGACCGCCACCGGAGACTGCGCGACATGCCGCGCCAGGCCTTCCGCGTCTATTCGTCGGCGGGGGTTCCGGTGCTGACCGTCGGAGCCGATACGGTGGCGATGACCGAATATGCGGCCTGTCAGTACCAGTCCGATTCGGTGGAGGTGCGGGGCCCTGTCGTGGTGAAGGCCGTGGCGGGTACGCTGCGCGACAGCGTTACGATCCTTGTCGGCAACGTGTTAAAACCGAAACGCTTCCAGGCCCCTCTGCGAAAAGCAGGTCCACAGCCGACAAATTAGCCATGAAGGGCATGCGGTCCGAAAAGACCTGAACATAGGGCTCGGCGATCAGCGCCGGGCCCTTTCTGTGTTTGTCGCGCAGGTCCCTGTCTTCGGGTGCGGCCTCCACATAGCGTTCCGAGAGCGTGGGCATCGGCAGATGCAGCGACGTACAGAGCGCGTCGAGCAGTTGCAGGTTGTAATCGACCAGAAAACGGTATTCGTTGTGGTAGAAGGGGGCGAAACGGTCGGCGTAATGGTCGAAATAGGGAGCGGATTTGTAGCAGGCCGTGAGGGCTCCCCAATGCTGGTGCTGCCAGCGCTTCGAGTAGTCGAGCAGCATGTCGCGCATCGGTTGCCGGGGCCGGTTGGCATGTTGTACGGGCACGGTGAGCTCCATCACGCCGTCGGGCGCAAGGATCCGCGCCCGGTTGCGCTCCGAGCGTTTGACGAAGTGCTCGCCCAGATCGACGATGCACCCGCCCTGCTGCAGGTGCCAGAGGTACTCGACCGAGGGGAGATAGGCCAGCGGAAGAATTGTCATGGCATCGCGTCGGGTTCGGTCCACTTGCCGTCGCGGCGGATCAGCTCCACGAGGTGGTCGAGCGCCTCCTCCTGGGGAATGTTGCGTTCGACGACCTCACGACCCCGGTAGAGGGTGATGCGTCCGGGTCCGGCTCCGACATAGCCGTAATCGGCGTCTGCCATCTCGCCCGGGCCGTTCACGATGCAGCCCATGACGCCGATACGGAGGTTTTTCAGATGCGACGTGCGGGCCTTGATCTGCCCGAGCGTTTGCTCGATGTCGTAGAGCGTGCGCCCGCAGCTCGGGCAGGCGATGTATTCGGTGCGTGAGAAGCGTACGCGTGCCGCCTGGAGGATCATCAACTCGATCTCGTGCAGCTCCGCGTCGCTGTGGCCCGGGGCGTCGATCCAGATGCCGTCGGCCAGACCGTCCAGCAGTAGCGGCCCGAGGTCTGCGGCGGCCTTCACGGCCAGCGTCGCGGTGTCGGGCTCCTCGTAGCGGCACTTGATCATCACGGGCACGTCGGCGGGCTCCAGATTGAGGATCGCGGCGCGCAGCTCGGCTGTGGGGTTGCCCGAGCGGGCTTCGAGGATGCGGAAACCCTCGTGCGGCTCGTCATGAACCACGGGGGCGGCCGTCGTGCGTTTGCGGTAGGCGGTCGGCGAATAGCGCTCCGGGTGCCGGACCGGGAAGTGCCCGGGGCGTGCGGCGAAGTGCTCGACAAGCAGCTTTGCGACGGGAATCTCGTTTTCGGGTGCTTCGGTGAGCGATACGCGGATCGTGTCGCCGATGCCGTCGGCCAGCAGCGCACCGATGCCCACGGCGCTCTTGATGCGCCCTTCGAGACCGTTCCCGGCCTCCGTAACACCGAGATGAATCGGGTAGTGCATCCCCTCGGCGTCCATCGCCTCGATGAGCAGCCGGTAGGCGGCGACCATGACGCGCGTATTGCTCGATTTCATCGAAACGACCACCTGGTCGAACGCCTTTTCGCGGCAGATGCGCAGAAACTCCATGGCCGAAACAACCATCCCTTCGGGCGTGTCGCCCCAGCGGTCGAAGACCCGTTTGGCGAGCGACCCGTGGTTCACGCCGATGCGCAGGGCGACGCTGCGCTCGCGGCACTGCTCGATGAGCGCCTCGAATTCGCCGTGGTCGTTGCGGTAGTTGCCGGGATTGATGCGCACCTTGTCCACATACTGTGCGGCGATGGCGGCTACTTCGGGAACGAAGTGAATGTCGGCGACGATGGCCGCCGGGCAGCCGTCGGCACGCAGTTCGCGGACAATGTCGGCGAGATTCTCGCCTTCGCGGCGTCCCTGTGCCGTGAGGCGTACGATGGGGCCTCCGGCCTGCCAGATGCGTTTGATCTGGGCGACGCTGGCGGCCGTGTCGTTGGTGTCGGTGTTGGTCATCGACTGTACGGCGATGGGATTCCCGCCGCCGATCCGGACGCTGCCGATGCGGACACAGCAGGTAGGGCGGCGTGTGTAGTGTTCGAGATTCATGGTATTTCGTTTTTGGGACCCGGCGGGCTTCTCCGGGTTTCTCCGGTCTTCCCCGGCCTGCGGGCCCCGTCAGACAAAGATACAAAAAAAAGCAGACCGCAACAATTGTTGCGGTCTGCCGGGATTTTATTGTCTCCCGAATTCTCGGAGCGGATCCCGTTCCGAGAATTCGGAAGAGGAAGGGGAGAGAGTTCTAATTATTCAGCAGCCTCGGGAAGCAGATCGACGGTTACCATCTCCGTCATAACGCCCCACTTGTGCTTAACGGTTACCGGGATGAAGAGCTTAACGGTCTTCTCAACCTTGTTACCGTCCTTGTTCCAGAAGGTCAGCGTACCTGCTGCGGCGTCCTCCGTGATGCAACCAACACCGAAGCGATCCTTGGCCAGGATTGTAGCGTCATCGGCCGTGATGGTCTCGTCTACTACATAGTCGCCGTTGGTGTCCTTCTTAAGGTTGGTCAGTGCCTTGTCAAGCTCCCACTTCGGATCCTGTACGCCATAGTACTTGTAGAGTTCTTCAGCATACTTCGTCTTCTCGTCGGTCGTGTTCGTGGTAACCTTGGCAACGATGTAGTCCTTGAAGTCGGTCATCGTGAAGGCCTTCGAGCAGTCGATCGTCGAACCGCTGATCACCTGATCCACGAACTGTGCACCGGTCAGCGTATTGTTGATATGCAGCGGCTCTACGAAGTATACGTTGAACGAAGTAACCTTGTAGTTATTGTATGCATTGATCTTGGCCCATACATCAATCGTAGCCTGCTTGCCCAGGATACCGATACCGGCCTCATTGTACTGTACACCCAACACGATATCTTTAGCTACGGACTCATAGGTCTTGGCACCGGTGGTCAGTTCAACACCGTACCAAGGAGTCTCACCCTGATTGACACTGAGCCATGCAGCCTGCTGCGTCTTATTCAGCATCAGCGAGTGGCCGCTCTTGTCAGCGGACGGAACGGTCGTTGCACCGCTACCGTAGTTTTCGGTGGGCTGTACTGCGGCAAACTGAACATCCCACTGGCCGCACTCAAGCATCTCCTTCACTACCTTATCGTCCGAGAACAGACGGGCAAAGTCGAAGCGGTATGCGCAGGTCGTGATCTTGTTGCCATACATATCGTAGGTGCCATTCGGATCGTACTGGATCGGGTAAACATTTGCAAGTTCGCCCTTGCTTACCCAATGAGGAGTATTGTAGCCGTAAATGCTGGGCAGAACAGGCAGGGTTACATTAACATCGAATGCGAAGTTTACGGAGCCCTGGTAGCTGTTCTTGGCGGGGATCGTTACATTGACAACATACTTCACCTCCTCACCGGCAACCAGCTTGTCGATTACGTTGCCAACCTGCTCGATCGTCATGCGCCATACGAATGCGGCAGCGGACTCATCGGTCGGATCGTCGAAGTTGTATACGAACTCAACACCGTCAGCAAGAGCGGTAGCAACCGTTCCGAGCTTATGGGTATAGTATTCCGCCGTATTCTTCTCAACCGTCGAGATCGTCGGAACAGTGTAGGTTGCGAGGAACTCATCCTGCGACATACCCGTCTCAGGAATCTTGCCAAGTACCAAGTTCACCATTTCCTTCCACGAGAATTCGCCCTTGAACTCCTGTGCACAATCGAGCGTGTAGTCGAAGTGATAGATTACACCCAGGTCAATCGGATCGATGGTCTTTCTTACCCACTGGATCTTGAAGTAACGTACGTCTACAACGGCATCCTTGTTGTTTACGTCTACGAGCTCAACGCGAACTACCGGGGTCTTGTCGATAGCAGCCTGGTTGTTCGTTTCGTCATTGGGCAGCTTCGAGGTCATCGTCCAGAAGCCCTCGTTGTTCGAAATCGTAGCGAACTGCTGCTGGTCGGTCTTGTTGTCGCCGATCGTGTAGGGCATCGTCGGGAGAGCGAAGCGGAACTCAAGGCCTGCAGCATTCAGCTCATCCTTCTTGATCTCGACAGCCTCATCGTCGGCGTTTACATAGCAACCCGTAACGAGCGAGAGCAGATCGAGCTCATCGTCGTAAGCAACCTGCTTAACGGCAGCTGCAGCCTTAGCAGCGTCATAGGTTGCATAGTAGTGGTTGTGGCCAGCCTCTTCTTTGCCTTTGCAGACATACTCGTCGTCAACCAGAGCGGCAATCTTGGGCTCTACGGTCGTCTCGGCGAGAGCTACGAAGTCCGAGTAAACGGTCGTACCGGTTTCACCCTCGGCAAGCCACTCCTTTGCGATGGGCACTGCAAGAGCTGCGGTATAAACATATCCCTTGGTCTGGTCGGGATCCTCGATTACCGTACCCGAGGTCTTCTTCACGGTTACGGCCATAACGCCGTCCTTAACCTCGTAACCCTCTACATTCAGAAGTTTCTCGTTGATCACACCGCGCGTCGTCGCCTTGCCGAAAACGTAGCTGACACCAACTTCTTTGTCGATATCATTCGTCGTTACGGTCGTCGGGCTAACCAGGTAATTGACAGTCGTCGCGGTCTGGGACGTGGTCGTAACAACACCCTTCTCGTTGGTAGCATCCTCTGCCTTCTCGGTCGAGGTTACCGTCCAGGTCTTGTACTTGTACGACTTCAGCTCGATGGTCTCGATGCCGTTTACATAGAGATCGGGAATCAGCTGGATGCTGGTCAGACGGCCGGAGAGCTTCTCCATCATGGCAGCAACAGCGGCGTTGATCTGCTCGGCGATAGCCTCGTTGATGAAGCCGTCCTCGTTCTTGATGGCGTTGGTCAGATACTGCTTGATCTCGGCGTCATACTCGCTGAAAGCCTGGCCAATCTTGCCGTCGTCCTCCAGAGCACCTGCCAGAGCAGCGTCGAACGAGGTCTGGAAAGCAGCCTTGCAAGCATCACCGGCAGCCGTGATGGCAGCCTGCTTGGCAGCGTCGATGGCAGCCTGGATAGCCTCGTCGGTCGTGAACTTGCCCAGAGCGTCCGTTACGGCCTTGATGGCGTCGCCGACATACTGGGTCGTAGCATACGAACCGAGCGTCGTCGTCAGGTAGTCCTTCGTAACGTAGTTGGCCTCAATGGCGTCGATGGCGTCCTGAAGCTTCTGCAGATCAGCATCGGTAACCTGAGCGTCCTCGAGGGCCTTGATACGGGTCTCCAGAGCCTGGAGGTTCTGGATCGTCGTCTGCATCGAGCTGATCTGCGACTCGATGTCTGCGATCTTGCCGGTCGTCAGCTCATCGAGACGATCGTTGATCTTGTTGATGTCGTCGTCGTAATCCTTACAACCGACACCCGCAAGCATTGTTCCTGTAACGAACAATGCAAGAAGATTTTTAAAAATTTTCTTCATAAGACAAAATAGAATTGAAATGGATTGGTAATTAATGTTCCTTTTTTCTGGTTCTTCTCTCCCTTTTTTATTTGTGTGAATAACCCGTTACGGTATCTATACGATACCAACGATGCAAATATATACATAAAAATTTGCACGGCAAAATTTTTGTCCAAATTTTTGAGGCCCTTCACCCCGTTGAACGAGCGTCGATTCGCGCCGCTTCCCGGGGCGGCGTGCGAACCCGCCGCGAGGGGCGTGAAAACCGCTTCCGGCGCGTTGTGGAGCACGAAAAGCGGGATCTTCGCGACCCTATGGAGCGATGCGGCTGCCTCCCGGTCCGCCCTCCGGTCCGAAACGACCACCAGGCAGGCCGTTCCGGAGTCGGCGGCGGCGGCCAATTACATACCTATTTATTATTATAATCTCCGTCTGCCCTGCCCGCCGTGCCCGCCGTGCCCGCCGTGCCCGCCGTGCCCGCCCGCCGTGCCTGCCGCGCCGGCCGGGCGCCGATCCGGGGTATTTTTTTGGGCGGTTCGTTCAAAAGTCGTATCTTTACGCGCAAATAGACCCCGCAAACCATGAACGTGATCGACCTTATTGTCTGCCTGGTGCTGGCGCTGGCCCTCTGGAACGGCTGGCGGCAGGGCTTCATCGTGCAGGTCTGCTCGCTGGCGGCCATCGTGCTGGGTATCTGGCTGGCCGCGAAGTACGGGGCGCAGGTCGGCGTTTGGATGCGGATCGATGCGCAGTTTGCTGCGGCCGGAGGCTTTGCGACGGTGCTCGTAGCAACGGTGCTGGCGGTGGCCATTGCCGCACGCGTGCTCCGCAAGCTGTTCCACTTTGCGGGATTCGGCCTGCCGGACATCCTGCTGGGCATTGCGGTGTCGGTCGTGAAGTATCTGCTCGTGATGAGCGCCCTGGTGGCGGCGTTCGACCGCATCAATGCGGACCATACGCTCGTTGAGGCGCGTACGATCGAAAAATCAAGAAGTTACAAACCGCTGCTGCGACTCTCGGAGTCCCTCTTCCCCTTTCTGGAGTGGGTCGGCGAGCAGGTGCCGCAGCTTGATGCGAAGGATTCGGATGGAGAGTCGCTTTGAGGGAACGGTGATTCGCGCCACGGGCAGCTGGTACGACGTGCGGAGTGCCGCGGGTGAGGTGGTCGCCTGCCGCATCCGGGGTCGGCTGCGCCTCGAAGGGCGCCGCTCGACGAATCCCGTCGTTGTGGGCGACCGCGTGGTCTGCGCCTGCGACGGGAGCGGCGACAGCCTCATCACGGAGATCCTCCCGCGGCGCAACTATGTGATCCGCCGCGCTTCGAACCTCTCGAGGGAGTCGCACATTATCGCCGCGAACATCGACCGGGCGCTGCTGGTCGTAACGCTGCGCGAACCCGAGACGGCTCCGGAGTTCGTGGACCGTTTTCTGGTAACGTGCGAGGCCTACAAGGTGCCGGCGACGCTGCTGCTGTCGAAGATCGACCTGCAGGATGCGGAGGCCGTGGCGGCGTTCCGCGCGGTCTACGAGGCGGTCGGCTACCGCGTGCTGGAGGCGACGGCGCCGCAGGGCGCGGGCCTCGAAGCGGTCCGGGAGTTGCTTGCGGGGCATACGACACTCGTGGCCGGGAATTCGGGCGTGGGAAAATCGACCCTCATCCGGGCGATCGACCCGACGCTCGACATCCGCACGGGAGCGATCTCCGAGAGCCACCGCAAGGGGCGCCATACGACGACCTTCTCGGCGATGTATCCGCTGGCCGGAGGCGGCGCGGTGATCGACACGCCGGGCATCAAGGGGTTCGGGCTGATCGACATCGACGGCGCCGAACTGTGGCACTACTTCCCCGAGATGCTGCGCGAGGCGGGTGCCTGCCGCTTTTACAACTGCACGCACACGCACGAGCCGGGCTGTGCCGTGGTCGAAGCGGTCCGCGAAGGACGGATCGCTCTGTCGCGCTATGAAAGTTACCTGAAAATCCTCGACGAAGATGAGAAATACCGGAAATGAGCCGCAGGCCGCAGCCGCGGCGGATCCGTTCCTCACGACGGGACCCTATGCCGAGCGGATCGCCTTTCTGGCGGAGTTCATGCTCCCGGGGCGTTACGAGGTGCTGCGCCGGACGGTGGGCATGCGCACACGCTACATGACCGTGCTGGCCGAGAACATGTACCACGGGCAGAACGCCGCGGCGCTCGTACGCCACTGCGACGCCTTCGGCATCAGTCAGATGCATACCGTCGAGACGCTCTGCCGTTTCGAGCCGAGTGCCGCCGTGGTGCGCGGCACGGACCGCTGGGTCGGGATCCGCAAGCACCGCACGACGGCCGAAGCGCTTGCTGCGCTCCGCCGCGAGGGATACCGCATCGTGGCGACAACGCCCCACCGCGAGGACTCGACGCCCGAGACGTTCGACGTCGGGCGGGGACCCTTTGCGCTGGTCTTCGGCACGGAACATGCCGGCATCTCGGAGGAGGTGATCCGGTCCGCGGACGAGTTCCTGCGCATCCCGATGTGCGGGATGGTCGAGAGCCTGAACGTCTCGGCCTCGGCGGCCATCCTTATCTACCAGCTCTCGGAGCGGGTGCGCCACACGGTCGAAGGGTGGCGGATGAGTGCCGACGAGCAGGCCGAGGTGCTCTACGGCTGGATGCGGCGCAGCGTGAAGGACTCGGAGGAGATTCTTCGCCGCCGTTTCGGCGAGGGGGGCTATTGATTCCGGGAGGCAGGAGGGCCGCTCGTTCCGAAAGGGGCGCGCTTTGGGGAAAGGGGCCTGTCTCGGTGTCGGGCGGCATGGCGTAATAGCCGATTCCGGAGGGTCGGCGCTTTTGGCATTCCGGTGCGGCAGCCTCCCGCTGAACCGTCCGGCCGTTTGAATGTCGAATATTTCTATTGTCAGTAAAGATGAACCATACCATTCTGCGAAAACAGTTTCTGGCCCATGTGGCCCAGACCTCTCCGGAGCCGATGCTCGTGGAGGTGGAGCGGGCCGAGGGGTCGTTTTTCTATACGCCCGAAGGCAAGCGCTACTACGATCTGGTGGCGGGCGTTTCGGTGAGCAACGTGGGGCACGCCAACCCCGAGGTGGTACGGGCCGTGCAGGAGCAGGCCGCGCGCTACATGCACGTCATGGTCTACGGCGAGTTGGTCGAGACGCCCCAGGTGGCTTACGCCACGAAGATCGCCTCACTGCTTCCGGCGCCGCTCGAAAGCGTCTACTTCGTCAATTCGGGCGCCGAGGCGGTCGAGGGGGCGCTCAAGCTGGCCAAACGCTATACCGGGCGTACGGAGCTCATCTCCATGCGCCGGGCCTACCACGGCTCGACGCACGGGGCGATGACGATAATGGGCACGCCCGAAGGCGAGGAGTGGAAGGCGTCCTTCCGGCCGCTGCTGCCCGACGCACAGGCCATCGAATTCAACGACTTCGCGCAGCTGGAGCGCATCACGCGCCGCACGGCCTGCGTCCTTGCCGAGCCCGTGCAGGGCGAAGCGGGGGTGCGGCCTCCCGCAACGGGGTACCTCGAGGCGCTGCGGCGCCGCTGCGACGAGGTGGGGGCACTGCTCGTCTTCGACGAGATCCAAACCGGACTGGGGCGTACGGGCGCGCTGTTCGCCATGCAGAAGTACGGCGTAACGCCCGACATCGTCTGCCTGGCCAAGGCCTTCGGCGGCGGCATGCCCCTCGGGGCCTTCATCTCGAGCCATGCGATCATGGATACGCTGCAGTCGAATCCCGTGCTGGGGCACATCACCACCTTCGGCGGCCATCCGGTCTGCTGTGCCGCGGGGCTCGCCGCGCTGAACTACCTGCTGGAGCACGACCTGGTCCGTCAGGTCGAGGCGAAGGGGGTCCTTTACGAACAGCTGCTCGGCGCGCATCCCGCCGTGCGGGAGATCCGCCGCAGCGGCCTGCTGCTGGCCGTCGAGCTGGGCAGCTCGGAGCGGCTTTTCCGCATGATGACGCTCTTCAAGGAGGAGGGAATCCTCAGCGACTGGTTCCTCTTCTGCGACACGGCCTTCCGCATCTCGCCGCCGCTGACCGTCTCCGAGGAGGAGGTGCGCGACAGTGCCGCGATCATCCTCCGCTGTCTGGACCGGTTGTGAATTATCAGAGATAACGGCCGGCCATCTCCTCAAATTGCCGTTGGGTTTCGGTAATTTCCTTCTCTTTTTGGGGAAAGGTTTGATCGAATTGATCGAGATCGTCCGGCGGCAGAGAATAGGCGTCGCCTTCGTCGAATATGCCGGCCGCATCGGCCAATGCTCCGGGAATGAGCCCCTTGGCAAGCAGGGCTGCCGGATATCGTCCTTCCCGGTTCGTGATACCATAATGTTTCGAGGTCATGAAGCCGAAACGTTCGTAGTAGGCCGGATCCCCATAGATGAGAACGGCCCTGTGCCCCAATGCGGCAGCCTTTTGCAGGGTTTCGACAATCAATCTGCTGCCTATTCCCCGATGCTGGCATGTGGGTATGACACCCACCGGACCGAATGTGATGACCGGGAGTTTGTCTCCATTCTGCCGGATGATTCCGGTGCGGGCATAGGCAATGCATCCGACGACTTTCCCCTCATGCAATGCTACGAAATCGAGCTCCGGGATGAATTGCGGGGAGTTGCGCAGCCGGTGTAGAAGCAGGTGCTCGCTGCATCCGGGTACATAGACATTCCAGAAGGCTTCGCGGGTAATCTCCTCGGTTTGGCGTTGCTCCGCTTTTGCGCAGGGCTTCAGATGGATTTCCATGACAGGTGTTACACCTCCCCGGCGAAGGCCTTGAGGCGGGCGATCTCTTCGGGCCAGCGCGCCTCGTCGGGGGTCTCGAGAATCAGGGGCATCCCCTCGAAACGCGGGTCGCGGGCGATGTAGCGGAAGCATTCGATGCCGATCTGCCCCTCGCCCAGCGGTGTGTGGCGATCGACGCGGCTGCCGAGGATCTTCATGGCGTCGTTCAGGTGCATGCCCTTCAGGTAGCGGAACCCTACGACGCGCTCCAGCTCGGCGAAGGTCGCCTCGCAGGCTTCGGCCGTGCGCAGGTCGTAGCCCGCGGCGAAGGCGTGGCAGGTATCGATGCAGACGCCCACGCGCGACTTGTCCTCCACGCGGTCGATGAGGTAGGCGAGATGCTCGAAACGGAATCCGAGGTTCGAGCCCTGCCCGGCGGTGTTCTCGATGACGGCCGTAACGCCGTGCGTCTCCCGGAGCGCGATGTTGATCGACTCGGCGATGCGGTCGAGGCTCTCCTCCTCGGTGATCTTCTGCAGGTGGCTTCCGGGGTGGAAGTTGAGCCGGTCGAGCCCGAGCTGCTCGCAGCGGCGCATCTCGTCGAGGAAGGCCGCGCGCGACTTTTCGAGCCCCTCCTTCTCGGGATGCCCGAGGTTGATCAGGTAGGAGTCGTGGGGCAGGATCTGTGCCGGGGTGTAGCCGGCCCCGTCGCAGGAGCGGCGGAAGGCGTCGATCTGCGGCGCGGTGAGCGGTGCGGCGATCCACTGCCGCTGGTTCTTGGTGAAGAGTGCGAAGGCCGTGGCGCCTATCGCCTGCGCATTCCGGGGGGCGTTCTCCACACCGCCCGAGGCGCTGACATGTGCTCCGAAATAGTGCATGTGCGGTCTTGTCCGTTAAGTTCAGAGCAAAAGTAAGGATTTTGCAAATAAATTCATAACTTTGCCCGTTGGAAAACCGTCTCCGTACGATCATGAAGAAGTTTCGCCTGATTCTCGTTCTGGGGCTCCTTGCGGCCTTTGCACGCCCTGCCGCGGCGCAGATCTCGATCGACGAGGTGAACGCCCAGCAGGAGAGCGTAACCTTCCGCGACCGGCTGAAATCGACCTCCGTGGATGTCGATTACTTCAGCCTGGCCCGTTACAAGGCCGAGCGGGCCGCCATCCGCAAGGAACGCAACTACCTGGAGATCAAAACGGACCTGCAGGGTACGCTGACCTCGTACAACGATCCGTGGATTTCGGTGTCGGGCGGTGATAACTCGATTGCCCTTCTGGCGGTGCTCTACCTGAAGCACACCTTCAAGAAAAACCTCTTTTCGCTCGAAACGGTCTTCAACGCCAAGATGGGTTACAACCGCATGCGGGTCGAAACGACGCTCGACGACGGTACGACCGAGAGCAACGGCGTCTGGTTCAAGAACCAGGACGAGTTCGACGTGTCGGTGGCCCCGGCCTTCAAGATGGCGAAGAACTGGACCTACGGATCGATCTTCAAGTTCCGCAGCCAGTTCGTGAACGGTTACGTTTCGCGTACCGAGCAGGAGCGCCGCCACCTGAAGAGCACCTTCATGACCCCGGGATACCTTGACCTTTCGTTCGGTTTTACCTACAACTGCCCGGTGAAGCGTTTCCCGATCGTCATCAACCTCTCGCCGCTGTCGCTCAACGCGACCTTCGCCGAGAGCGACTGGATCCGCCGCCAGCAGTTCGATGCCGACGGCAACGAGATCAAGCCCGCCTATGCCTACGGTATCGAGGATCCCGACAAGACCTCGAAATACGAGGGCGGTTCGTCGATCCAGATCGACTTCGACCGCTACTTCGGCAAGACGAACTACATGCATTACAAGACGCGGGTCTCGGCCTTCTACGGTTGGATGAGCAACCTCGGGATGAAGAACCGCATCGACGACTATACCGAGTACCGGCACGCCTACGAGGCGTGGCTGGCCGGCGATCAGAACGTCAAGGACAAGCCGCGCCTGGCGATCCATCCCACGGTGCGCTGGGAAAACACGCTGGAGCTCTACGCCACGAAGTATATCAAGACGACGGTGAACTTCCAGCTCTACTACAACCGGGCCCAGAACCTTGATGTGCAGACCTTCACGCAGCTGACGGTGGGCCTGACCTATACCTTCAAGAACAAGTAACCGACATTCGGCGGCCCGTGCCGCCTGCAGATCATGTACAGAAATTCGAAACATACCGTACTTTTTCCGCTGATTCTGGCCGCGGGGGTTGTCTTGGGCATCCTCTTCGGGCAGTATCTCGGGCGCCACGACACGGCTTCCGAGATCCGGGGCATGCTCAACCGGATCTCCTCTCCTGGCGGCAAACTCACCTATACGCTCTCGCTCATCGAGAACCGCTACGTCGATTCGATCTCGATGGATTCGCTCACCGAGCATGTCCTTCCGCTGCTGGTGCGTGAGCTCGACCCCCATTCGGTCTATATCCCCGCTTCGGAGATGGCCGCCCTGAACGAACCCCTCGAAGGGGAGTTCGACGGCGTCGGCGTGGTCTTCAACATGGCCACCGACACGGTGATCGTGCTGAACGTCGTTCCGCGGGGTCCGAGCGACAAGGCCGGTGTGAAGGCCGGCGACAGGATCCTCACGATCAACGACTCGCTCGTCGCCGGGCGGAAGATCCCCCAGAACAACATCGTCAGGATGCTGCGCGGACCGCGCGGTTCGAAAGTGCGCCTCGGTCTCGGCCGACAGGGCATCGAGGGGCTGGTCAATGTGGAGGTCGAGCGCGACGCCATTCCGCTCCGCAGCATCGAGTCGGCCTTCCGCATTGCCGACGGCATCGGATACATCAAACTCGGACAGTTCGCCCGCACGACCTCTGCGGAGCTCCATGCCGCGCTCGACACGCTGCGCAAGCAGGGTGTCTCGAAACTGATCTTCGACCTGCGCGGCAATTCGGGCGGTTTCCTCGACCAGGCGATCGCCGTGGCCAACGAGTTCCTCCACGAAGGGCAGCTGATCGTCTACACCGAAGACCGCTACCACAAACAGCTGCGCGAATATGCCGACGGTACGGGTACGGCCGGCGACATGGAGCTTGCGGTGCTGATCGACGAGGCGAGCGCCTCATCGAGCGAGATCCTCGCCGGAGCGCTCCAGGACAACGACCGCGGCACGATCATCGGCCGCCGCTCGTTCGGCAAGGGCCTCGTACAGCAGCAGATTCCCTATGCCGACGGATCGGCCCTGCGGCTTACCACGGCCCGCTACTACACGCCGACGGGCCGCTCGATCCAGAAACCCTATACGATCGGCGACGAGGCCTCCTATGAGGAGGACCTCTGGAACCGCTACCGCAACAACGAGTTCTTCTCGGCCGACAGCATCCACTTCGTCGATTCGCTCAAGCGCGTAACGCCGGGCGGCAAGGTGGTCTACGGCGGCGGCGGCATCATGCCCGACGTCTTCGTGCCGGCCGACACGACCGGCGTAACGAAATATTTCCTCGAGGTGGCCGGACGCAACATCCTCTACCGCTATACGATCGAGTATTCGGACCGCCATCGTGAGGCGCTGAACGCCGTGCAGTCGGTCGATGAGCTGCAGGCGCTGCTCGACAGCGACCGGACGCTCTTCGACGACTTCATCCGCTATGCGGCCCGTCAGGGCGTTGCGCCGCGTTACGGCGACATCGCCCGCTCGCGGCAGCTCATGGAGGCGCAGCTGCGCGCCTACATCGGCCGCAATACGGCCCTCGAGGACAATGGATTCTATGCCAACATCTATCCCGTGGACAACGTCATCATGCGGGCCCTCGGGATTCTCGAAGGAAAGGAGGAGGAAAAATGATCAGGCGTATTGTCGGCTGGATCCTCGCCCTGGCGACGCTGGCCATCATCGTCTTCGCGGTGATGAACCGCGGCAACTACCGTTCGATGCTTGCTTCCGGGAGTACGGCGGAGCAGATGACGGCCGGGGAGCAGCCTGTCGGGCAGCCCGAGCCGTAGGGCGCGACGGTCAGAAAAAACGGACGACCCGCTTCGATGCGGGTCGTCCGTTTTTTCTTTGCATACCGCGCCGTGCGGCACGGGATCAATAGTACTTTACCGTCTTGCCCTCGATAGCCGAGAGGAGATTGTTCGCCGCCGACGAGGCGCCGATGCGGAACAGGTCGGTCGTGAGCCACTCCCGGCCGAGAATTTCCTCGACGATCGTGTAGTAGAGAGCGGCCTCCTCGGGAGTGCGGACACCTCCGGCAGCCTTGAAGCCCACCTTGCGGCCCGTTTTCTCGTAGTAGTCGCGGATCGCCTGGCACATCACCACGGCGGCCTCCGGCGTGGCGGCCACGTCGATCTTGCCCGTCGAGGTCTTTACGAAGTCGGCGCCTGCGAACATCGAGAGCAGCGAGGCCTTGCGGATCAGCTCGGGCGTCTTCAGCGCACCCGACTCGATGATGACCTTCAGCACGATATCCTCGTCGATCTCCGCGCGGAGCACCTCCACCTCGTTGGCCGCCTCGTCGTATTCGCCCGTGAGCATGCGGCCCACGTTGAGGACGATATCGACCTCGTCGGCTCCGTTCTCGACAGCCATCGAAACCTCGAGCGCCTTCACTTCGAGGTAGGTCTGCGAGGCGGGGAATCCGCCGGCAACGCTCGTGATACGCATCGGCGTGCCGTCCACGGCCAGGCCGACGGTCTCCACAAACGAAGGATAGACGCAGATCGAAGCCACGTTGGGGATGTGCGGGTATTTCGTGTAGAACTCCGCGGCCTTGCAGGCGAACTCCGTAACGGAGGTTATCGAGTCGTTGCACGAGAGGGTCGTCAGATCGATGGCCGAGTAGCAGAACTTGTAGACTTCCGTATTGTGGTTGCGGGCTTCGGCCACCTTGCGGATGCGGGCTACCTCTTCGTTCACGCGCTCCTCGCTCCATGCAGGGGCATATTCGTTCAGGTGATTGGCGTATTCCATACGTTATGCTGTTTTTGACAAAATTAGAAAAATTATTCGATCCGCGGGCCTCCTGCGGAAAATTATTTTCGCTCCGGCTTCTTGCCGGTTGCCGCCGCCTTCCGGACACTGCAAAAAAAGGGCCTGAACCTTCCCGGTTCAAGCCCCTTGTCTCGTCCCGCTCTGCTCCCTTCGGAGCGCTGCGGGCCTTTCGGCAAATCGCTTATTTGAGCGCCTTCAGATTGACATCCTTGGCAGCCTTCTTGGCCAGCTCGGGATTCTTCGAGGTTGCGCTCTTGAGCTGTGCCTCTGCGGTCTTCAGGTCGCCTTCCTTCACGGCGATCACGGCACGCAGGTAGTCGGCCTCGGCCGAGTTGTCCTTGGCGATGGCCTTCTTGGCACCTGCCAGGTCGTTCGACTGTACCATGGCGATGGCGGCGTTGTAACCCTCGAGGTTCTTCACGGCCGTCTTGTAGTCGCCCTCGGCGGCAGCCATGGCAGCCTTGGCCTGAGCGTCGGCGGCAGCGGCATACTTCTTGGCTTCGGCGGTGTTGCCGTTAGCCAGGTTGGCCAGCAGGAGGTTCTTGTTCATCTCCTTCGACGAATCCATCTTGGCAGCCTTCTCGAACGACTTCAGGGCAGCGGCCTTGTCGCCGACCTTCGTCTGGGCTACGCCGAGGTTGTTCCAAACGCGGGCGTCGTTGTACTTCTTCGAAGCGGCGGTCAGGATGGCAACCTGCTCGGCGGGATCCTCGGTCAGCACCTGTGCGGCGAAGAGGTACTCCTCAACCGACAGCTCACCGCCGTTGCGGTATGCGGCCATGATCTCCTCGTCGGTCTTGCCCTGCAGGTCGGTGGTATTCACGATCTGCGAACGGCGCAGCTCGGGAAGGATCTCCTCCTTGAGCTCGTTGAATACGGCCGACATGTTCTTGATCTCGCTCTCACGCTCTGCGGGCGAGTTGTAGAGGCTCAGCACCTGGAGAATGAGGTTCTTGTCCTTGATGTTCGACTTCTCGACGAGCTCCTTGAAGCCGTCCCAGTCCTCACCGTAGGCTGCGGCGTCGATGTCGAGGCCCGAATCCTTGAGCAGCTTGGCTACGACCTTGTGTCCCGACTCGCTACGAGCCTTCGACAGCTTGTCGTTGAACTTCTCCGGACCGTCGGGCGAAGCGTAACCCTTCACGGCGATGCTCTGCGTAGCGCGGTCGTTCGTGAGGTTCTTATCCACGTTGGCCTTGAAGGCGTCGAGGTTGGCGGCCTTCTCGTTCTTCTTCGTTACAACCGACGAGTTGATGCGGTAGAGCAGGTCGGTCTTGTCCACAACGGTGGTGATGCGCTTGAAGTTGTTGTCCATCTGCTCCATCAGATCACCGTACTTGAGGTCCTTCTGCAGCGTGTTCACGCCGTAGGCAACCGTCAGACCGAACTTCTTGGTCAGGGCAGCCTTGGCAGCCTGGTCGTTGCCGGCCAGCACGGCAGCCTCCTCCTTGGTGGGGATGGCACCCGTGTTGAGGTTCACGAGCGTGAACTCCTTGCACTTGCCGCCCGGGCACTTGATCTCGGCACGGAGCTGCAGTTCGCTCTGGTCCATGCGGGGATCGTACGGGAACTCGACGTGCATCGTAACGTTGCCGCCGTTCTTCTTATCGACAACCGTGTAGTTGTCGTCCACCTTCGTACCCTGGAAGAAGTGGGGAGCTGCAGCTACCTCGCCGCCCTCGAATACGATAACCGGGGTTACCTTTACCACAGCCTTGGCGTTGAAGTACTTCACGGGGAACGTTGCGTTGATGTCGGCAGCAACGATGCCGTTGTTGAGCGTCAGAATCTCGGGTGCGACGGTCAGCTGCACGTCCTCCCGGTTCTTGGCCATCTTCTTGAAGCAATTGCAGCTCGTAAATGCCAGCGAGGCAGCAACGAGCACCATGCTCAATTTCATTAGCTTTTTCATAACGGTAGATTTTTAATTGTTTATTTTGGTGTTTGCCTTTATTCCAGTTTTTCCCGATTATTCCAAAATGCGCCGGATTTTTCCGGATCGTTTTTCTTTCTGTCGCATCCCGGCGGCCCGATCGCGGACCCGGACCCTGCAAATATAGAAAAGTCCTGCAAATTGTGCAATATTTCGGGCGGAAATTCAAAAGAAGTTTTCCGCCCGAAATTTCACATTGACAGCCGGTTTACTCCTCCTTGCGCTCCTTGTGGTCGCGACGCTCTCCGCGGTCGCGGCGCTCCGAGCGTTCGGGACGCGGGCGGCGCTCCCGCTCGACATAGCCTTCGGGCTTGGGAAGCAGCACCTTGCGCGAAAGCTTGAGCTTGCCCGTCTTGGGGTCGATGCCGATGAGCTTGACGTCGATCTCGTCGCCCTCCTTCAGGCCGGTCTCCTCCATGGTCTCGAAGCGCTTGTAGTCGATCTCGGAGATGTGCAGCAGGGCGTCCTTGCCCGGCATGATCTCGACGAAGGCGCCGAAGGCGACGATCGAGCGGATCTTGCCGTGGTACGTCTCGCCCACCTCGGGGATCGCCACGATGGCCTTGATGCGGGCCAGGGCGCCGTCGAGGGCGGCCTTGTCCACACCGAAGATATCGACGATGCCCTTGTTGTCCACCTCCGTGATGGTGATCGTGGTGTTCGTGGTCTTCTGGATATCCTGGATGACCTTTCCGCCCGGGCCGATGACCGAACCGATCATGTCCTGCGGAATGGTGATCTGCACGATGCGCGGCACGCACGGCTTGTAGTCGGCGCGCGGCTCGGCGATGCACTCGGTGATCTTGTCGAGGATGTAGAGGCGTCCCTTGCGGGCCTGCTCGAGGGCGGCGGCGAGCACCTCGTAGGAGAGGCCGTCCACCTTGATGTCCATCTGCGTGGCGGTGATGCCGTCGCGCGTACCGGTAACCTTGAAGTCCATGTCTCCGAGGTGGTCCTCATCGCCGAGGATGTCCGAGAGCACGGCCCACTTGCCCGTGGCTGAATCGGAGATCAGACCCATGGCGATACCCGACACGGGCTTCTTGATCTTCACGCCGGCGTCCATCAGTGCGAGGGTTCCGGCGCAGACGGTGGCCATCGACGACGAGCCGTTCGACTCGAGGATGTCCGACACGACGCGCACGGCGTAGGGGTTCTCCTCGCCCAGCGGGATCATCGGCTTCAGGGCGCGCCATGCGAGGTGCCCGTGTCCGATCTCGCGGCGCGAGAGTCCGCGTGCGGCCTTGGCCTCGCCCGTCGAGAAGGGCGGGAAGTTGTAGTGGAGCACGAACTGCTCGGTGCCCTGTACGAGCACTTCGTCCTTGACCTTCTCGTCGAGTTTCGTGCCGAGGGTTACGGTCGTCAGCGACTGCGTCTCGCCGCGGGTGAAGATGGCCGAGCCGTGGGCGGCGGGCAGGTAGCCCACCTCGCACCAGATCGGACGGATCTCGTCCGTGCGGCGGCCGTCGAGACGCTTGCCTTCGTCGAGGATCATGTTGCGCATGGCCTTCTTCTGCACGTCGTCGTGGAAATACTTGTGGATCAGCGGGGCCTTCTCGACGAGTTCCTCCTCCGTGTAGCGCGAGGCGAACTCGGCCTCGAGGGCGTTGAACAGATCTTCGCGCTCGTGCTTCATCGTGCCGCTCGTGGCGATGGCATAGGCCTTGTCGTAGAGCTCGCGGATGATCGTCTCCCGCAGCTCCTCGTCATTGACCTCGTGGCAGTAGGTGCGCTTGACGTCCTTGCCGAGCTCCTTCGAGAGTTCGATCTGTACGGCGCAGTGCTTCTTGATCTCCTCGTGGGCGAACTTGATGGCGCCGAGCATGACCTCCTCCGAAACCTCCTTCATCTCACCCTCGACCATGAGGATGTTGTCGATCGTACCGCCGACCATGATGTCGAGGTCGCACTCGGGCATCTCGGAGAAGTTGGGGTTGATGGCATACTCTCCGTTGCGGCGTACGACGCGCACTTCGGAGATGGGGCCGCCGAAGGGGATGTCCGAAACGGCGAGGGCTGCCGAGGCGGCGAGGCCGGCCAGGGCGTCGGGCTGAATATCCTTGTCGGCCGAGATCAGCGTTACGGTAACGTAGACTTCGGCATGGTAATCCGAGGGGAACAGGGGGCGGAGGGCGCGGTCGATGAGTCGGGCAACGAGGATCTCGCTGTCATTGGCCTTGCCTTCGCGTTTCATGAAACCTCCGGGGTAGCGGCCGCAGGCGGCGTACTTCTCCTTGTATTCGACCTGGAGGGGCATGAAATCGGTGTCGGGTTTTGCATCCTTGGCGGCCACGACCGTACCGAGCAGCATCGTGTCGCCCATCTTGACGACGACCGAGCCGTCGGCCTGCTTGGCCAGCTTGCCCGTTTCGATCTCGATCTGGCGTCCGTCGGCCAGCGTGATCGTCTTGCGGACTGCGTTGTACAGCTTCTTTTCTTCCATAAAACTTCTTAACCTTGTGTGTTTCGATTGTTCGTTCGAATGAAAATGAAGGCAACCCCTCGCGGGAATTGCCCTCATTTTTCCTCGGATTACTTGCGGAGGTTGAGCGTCTTGACGATGGCGCGGTAGCGCTCGATATCGACCTCCTTGAGGTACACCAGCAACTGGCGGCGCTTACCTACCAGGCGCAGCAGGGCGCGCTGGGTTCCGAAGTCGTGCTTGTTGCTCTTGAGGTGTTCAGTAAGGTGGTTGATACGGTACGAAAACAACGCGATCTGGCTCTCGGGAGAACCCGTGTCGGTGTTAGACTTGCCGTACTGGCCGAAAAGCTCCTGCTTTTTTTCTGCTGTTAAATAAGCCATTGTGTAAAAGTTTATTTAAGTTCCACTCTACGACGCATCCCCCTTACCGTGGATAACGCCAGAGCGTTTTGCAAAGGTACGAAATAAATGGCAATTGCGCATGAAAAGTGAAAAATTATTTCTCTTTTTGGGCGGAAAAGCTTTCGGATCGGCGGGAAAATCGTATTTTTGCCGATAAACAGGTGAAAACTATGCTGAAAAAGTACCTTTGGGGGGCCTTCGCCGCGCTTTTTGCAGCGGGGTGCGCGGGCCCCGGAACGGAGGATGACTATACGGTCGTGGACGGCACGATGCTCGGCACGACGCTGCACATCGTGGCCGACGTCCCGCAGACGAGTGCGCAGGAACTTTACGCCGCCGTCATGGAGCTCGACCGCGAGGCCAAGGCGTCGATGTCGATCTTCGATCCGACGTCGCTGTTGAGCCGCCTGAACCGCAACGAGACGGACAGCGTCGATCGCCATATCGCCTTCAACCTCCGCCTGGCGGACAGCATCGGGGCGTTGAGCGGCGGCTGCTACGACGTAACGGTCAAGCCGCTGGTCGAGGCGTGGGGCTTTGCCGGACGCGAGGCCGAGGCGCACCCGAACATCGATTCGATCCTGACGTTCGTCGGGCGCGACAAGGTGCGCATCGTGGAGGGGCGTCTGGTGAAGAGCGATCCGCGCGTGCAGCTTGATTTCAACTCGGTGGCCAAGGGCTATACGGTCGATCTGCTGGCGGCGCTCGTCGAGCGCCACGGCGCACGGAACTACATCGTGGACATCGGCGGCGAGATCCGCTGCCGGGGCGTGAACCGCGAGGGCAAGGCGTGGCGCATCGGCGTCGAGACCCCCTTCGACGGCAACATGAGCGACGGCCGCTACCTGCAACGGCGCATCGCGATGCACGAGGGTGGCATGGCCACCTCGGGCAACTACCGCCGTTACTACCTCGATGCCGAGGGGCACAAGGTGGCTCATACGATCGACCCCCGTACGGGGCGCAGCGCCCTTTCGCGGCTGCTGTCCGTTACGGTCGTGGCGCCCACCTGCGCCGAGGCCGATGCCCTGGGCACGATGTTCCTGGCGATGGGTGCCGACGAGGCCCTGAAGCGGGTTGCGGAGATGCCCGGCATGAAGGCCTACTTCATCCTGGCCGGCGAGGGCGACCGTTACGAGGAGTATGTCTCCCCGGCCATGGAGCAGCTGATTTTGAAATAAAAAACCGACCCGTCGAGTGGGTCCGATTAAAGAGGAATACAAACCATGAAAAGTGCCGTTTTGCTCTATAACCCGCAGTCGGGCAAGGGGAAAATCGACATTCAGATCGAAGAGCTCTGCACGGTTTTCCGTGCCTATGGATACGACATCCGTCCGCAGGAGATCGATTTCAACAGGAATCCCTTCGAGGGGAACGAGTCCGTCTCGCTGATGGTGGTCGCCGGCGGCGACGGGACCCTGAATTTTGCGCTCAACGCCATGAAACGCTCGGGGCTCGATATCCCCTTCGGCGTGATTCCGGCCGGCACGGCCAACGACTTTGCCGGGGCGTTGGGCATGTCGCGCAAGCCGCTCGAAGCGGCCCGGCAGATTGCGCAGGGGGTCGAGGAGCAGGTCGATTGCGGCTGTGTGAACGGCATCTATTTCGTCAATGTCTTCAGTTTCGGCATCTTCACCACCACCTCGCAGCGTACGCCCGACGAGCGCAAGCACCTCATCGGCAAGCTGGCTTACATCATCGAGGGGGTCAAGGAGGTGAGCTCCATGCACGCCGTGCCGCTCGAGATCGAGGCTGACGGCGAGCGTTTCGACCTGCGTTCGCTCATGGTGCTCATCTTCAACGGCGAGACGGCCGGGGGGTTCCCCCTGGCGCGGCGATCGTCGATCAAGGACGGCCTGCTGGACTGCATCCTGCTCGAGAAACGCGACCTGCTGCGTTCGACGCTGGCCATGGGACAATACCTGCTGGGCGGCAATCCGAAGATCGTGCGCCACCTTCAGGCCCGGCGGATCGAGATCCGTTCGACGGTCAATGAACCGACCGATGTGGACGGACAGCGGGGCGCGGAATTTCCGCTACATATCGAGTGCATCGCGGGCGGCCTGCGGGTTTTCTGCCCGCCGTCGGCGGAATAACGTCCGCGGCGGCAGGGGAGCCGTCTGTTCCGGGTGCTTTTCCCGCGGCGGTAGGGGTGTCGTCTGTTCCGGAGCTTTTTCCGGAGGTGGCAGGGTGCTGTCTGTCCCGGGTGCTTTTCCCCGGAGGCGGCGGTATAATATCCGGATTTTGGATATTTGGTTGAAAATTGTTATATTTGTCCGAACAGCAACGCAGTGAGTGATATGATGGAGTACGGAAAGACGAGAAAAGGTGCGCCCGGAAGCGGGCGCGAAGGGTTGCACAAGGTATCGATCTCCCGGATCAAGAAGGAGATGAGCGACGTGTCCTATCTGTCGGATGATCTGGTGATCACCGCCCTGTCGGCCCGGAACAACACGACGGCCGACTATCCTGCGGCGATCGACGGTTTCTCGGCCGTCATCATGATGGCCGGCGAAGCGACCGTGTCGATCGACATGCAGACCTATCAGGTCCGGCCCAACAACATCGTCCTCATCAATCCCAACAGCATCATCCGCACGGTGAAGTGCTCGTCGAATGCCGCGGCCTATTTCGTGGCCTTCTCCAAGTCGTTCGTCAATGAGGTTCAGATCGACCTTTCGACCTCGCTGCCCGTCTACATGCGTATCGGCAAGGCCCCGGTTCTGGAGGTCTCGGCGGAGGACGTGAGCGAGATCCGGCAGCTGTTCCAGCTCATCAAGGCGATGCTCCGCAGCGACAAGGAGCGTTACCGCAGCGAGATCATCCGTTCGCTCTTCACCACGGCCTTCTACATCATTACGGAGATCAACCAGCGGGACCGTCAGGTCGAGCAGAAACAGGGCCGCTGCGAGGTGCTCTTCAACGAGTTCATGACCCTGCTGCAGCAGTACAGCAAGCGCGAGCGCAACGTGAGTTTCTATGCCCGGCAGCTCAACATCACGCCCAAGTACCTCTCCTCGGTGGTCAAGGAGGTGAGCGGCAAGACGGCGGCGCGGTGGATCGACGAGTCGGTGATTCTCGAAGCCAAGTCGCTGCTCAAGTATTCGGGCATGAGCATCCAGGAGATCGCCTACCACCTGAACTTTTCGACGCAGTCCTTCTTCGGCAAATATTTCAAGCAGCATACCGGCACCTCGCCGTCGCGCTACAAGCGCCAGCGGTAAAGGAACGTGCCGCGGCCGGATGCAGCCGCGGCATGTTTGCGGAATACAGCGAAAGGAGATATAGGGAGATACAAACGGAGCGGCCCCGCAGGGAGGCCGCTCCGTTTCGTTTTCCGGAAGCTCCGGCGCCGGACTATTTCGTCTTGGCTGCCTTGGCCGCTACGGCCTTGTCCAACTCGATGATGAAGTCCGAAAGGACATTCATGTAGTTGATGAAGGCGTCGTAGGCCGAGTCGTAGGGGTTGAAATAGGAGTGCACGTCGCCGTCCGAGAGCCACTTCGTCGCCATGTAGTAGAAGTGGTCGGAGGTCTGCATGAAGCTCCAGACATAGTCGAAGTCGGCGCTCTTGAGCGCTGCGATCTTCTCCTTCTGGGCGTAGAGCTTCGAGAAGGCCTCGTTCTGGAGCTCATTGCCGAGCCATGCCGTAACGTCGCGCTCCTCGTCGGCCCACGACATCACATGCGGGCAGTGGAGCACCGAGACGGGCTGGTACTTCTTGGCCGCCTCGCTGACGGTGGCGAACTCCAGGCCGTTCTTCTTGGCGAGGATGGCCTTCGGCAGGGCGCGCATGAACTCGAAGATACCCGTATCGGCAGCCTGGTGCTCGCCGAAGGTCTCGTAGTCCATGAAGAGGTTGATGACCTCGCCGGGCGTTTCGTCCGAGGCGATCCACTTCACATACTTCTCCGCCGTGAGGGGCCACTGGTCCCAGCTGCGGTTCGAGAAGCGGAAGGCGATGTCGTCCGAGAGCTTGTAGTTGCGCAGCAGCAGCCGCAGCTTCTGGTCCACGGCGTTGGCGTAGACGTAGTTGGGCGACTTCCATCCGAGGACGTGCTTGGCGCCTTCGGCCAGCATCGTACGGAATCCCATGCCGGCGACCATGGCGCCGATATCGTCCGAATAGATGAGCTCCGTGTTGCGGAAGGCCGTGGGCTTTACGCCGAACTCCTTTTTCATGAGGTTCATGTGGAGTTTCACCTGCTGGGTGAAGTCCTCCTTCGAGGCGAGCGACGCCAGCGAGTGGGAGTAGGTCTCGGCGAGGAACTCCACGCAACCCGTGGCGGCGAGCTCCTTGAACGATTCGAGCACCTCGGGGGCGTAGGCCCGGAACTGCTCGACGGCGATGCCGGTGATCGAGAACGAGCAGCGGAACTTGCCCTTGTTCTCCTTGATGAGCTTCAGCAGCAGGGCGTTCATCGGCAGGTAGCACTGGCGTGCCACCTTCTGCATGATGGAGCGGTTTGTGAGGTCGTCCAGGTAGTTGTGGTCCTTGCCCATGTTGAAGAAGCGGTATTTCTTCAGACGCCAGGGCTGGTGTACCTGGAAGTACAGACAGACGGTTTTCATAATAGGTGGGGTGTTATTTATTTTGTTTTTGATTCTCTTCGATCGCTGCCTCGTAGACCGTCTTGATCTTGGCTGCGGCGTCGTTCCATTTGAGGTTGGTAACCTCCTCGAGACCCTTCGAGGCGAACATCTGGCCCAGTGCGGGGTATTTGACCAGCGCGTAGATGGCGTCGGCCAGGGCGTCCACGTCCCAGTAATCGACCTTCACGGCGTAGTCGAGCACCTCGGCCACACCGCTCTGCTTGGAGATGATCACCGGCACGTTCGAGCGCATGGCCTCCAGGGGCGAGATGCCGAAGGGTTCCGAAACCGAAGGCATGACGTAGACATCCGACAGCTGGAACATCTTGTGCACGTCCTCGCCGCGGAGGAATCCCGTGAAATGGAATCGGTCGGCGATTCCGAGGCGTGCGACGCGGCGGATGACGTGGTTCATCATGTCGCCCGATCCGGCCATCACGAAACGGACATCCGGAAGGCGCTTGAGCACCTTGGCGGCAGCCTCGACGAAGTAGTCGGGCCCCTTCTGGTAGGTGATGCGTCCGAGGAAGGTTACGATCTTGTCCTTGACGCCGCGCTCGGGAACGGCACTCGCATGTTCGGCGAAGCGTACGGCGTTGTGGACCGTTACGACCTTTTCGGCGGGGATTCCGTAGCGCGAAACGACGATGTTGCGCGTGAGGTTCGAAACGGAGATCACCCGGTCGGCGGCCTCCATGCCGGCGCGCTCGATGGCATAGACCTGCGTGTTGATGTTCTCGCCGCTGCGGTCGAACTCCGTGGCGTGCATGTGTACGACGAGCGGCTTGCCCGATACGCGCTTGGCAGCGATTCCGGCGTAGTAGGTAAGCCAGTCGTGGGCGTGGATCACGTCGAACTGCCCCTCCAGCTCCCGGGCAACCTGCGCTGCGACAACGGCATAGCGGGCCACCTCCTCCATGAGGTTCGCACCGTACTTGCCGGAGAAGGTGTAGCGCTCCTTCCAGGCGTCGGTCGTCGTCCAGGTCGTCTGGCCCGTCTTCACATACTTTTCATGATAGGCATCATACTCTTCGGGGGAGATGTAGGGGACCATGTTCGAATCGATCTGGATGAATGACATCCGCTTCAACACATCGTCCGCACCGCTTCCGGTAGCGCCGTAAATGGCCTCGACGTCGCTGGCGTTGAGTACCCGCGTGAAACGCTGGTCCTCGTCGCCGTAGGCGTGCGGAACGACGAAGGTTACGTCCACGCCGTTGCGTGCCAGTCCGCGGGTCATTCCGTAACAGGCCGTTCCCAAACCTCCCGCAATGTGGGGCGGAAACTCCCAACCGAACATTAAAACTCTCATAATGAATTTGTTTTGTTTCTTTTCGTTGCCTGCGCGCGTCATTCTTTTATCGGAGATCCGTCTTTCCGGCCGGATTCTCCCTGCCGGGATCCGTCGTTTCGCGGAACTCCCCCCGTTCGTCGCAATTCACCTTCTCGTCTGCGCCCGGGCTCTTGTTGTTTTATTTCGTGGTTTTTCTTTTCGTCGCTGCCGATGCCGCGGTCTTCCGGGTCGTACTCTTCGTCGCGGCGGCACTCTTGGCCGGAGCCTTCTTTTCGGCCGGCGTCTTTTCGGCGCTCTTCCGTGCGGCGGGGCGCTTCGTTGCGGCCGGAGCGGCCGTTGCTGCCTTCGCCGTCCGTTTCTTCGGAGTGCCGGCCGCAGCCTTGTACGACTGTACCATGTGGTAGATCTCGAGGATCGCACCTACGCTCCAGGCCTGCGAGATGGCTCCGCGGGCCGCATAGGGGGGATCGGCGTCATAGAGCTCGCCGATCGAGCCGATGCCGTAGGACTGGATCTCCTCCTCGAAGCCGGCGAGGATCTCCTCGGCGGTCGGGAGGTATGCGGCACCGTCGATTTCGAAGCAGGCACGGACGTAGAACGACAGCAGCCAGGGCCATACCGAGCCGTTCTTGGCCGCGAAGTCGCGTTCCCGGGGCGTACCCTCCTGCGAACCCTTGTAGAGCGGGTTGCGCGGCGAGAGGGTCCGCAGGCCGCGGGGGGTCAGCAGGTGCTGGCGCACGGTGCGGATGACGTCGATGCGCGTCTGCTCGTCGATGGGCTTGTAGGGAAGGCTGCAGGCCAGGATCATGTTCGGGCGGATGTCGTCATTGGCGCCCTGCTCGTCCACATAGTCGGCCAGATAGCCCTCCGGCAGGAGGAATACCTCGCGGAATGCGCTTTCGATGCGGGCGGGAAGCGCCTCCCACTCCTTCTCGAAGGCTTTGTCCTTCTCCTTGCGGGCCAGTTCGAGCGCGTAGCATACGGCATTGTACCACAAGGCATTCACCTCGACTTGATAGCCGTTGCGCGGTGTTACGGCCCGGCCGTCGATCGTCGAGTTCATCCACGTCAGGGCCTTGTTGTCTGCGGCGGCGTAGATAAGCCCGTTTTCGCGGAGGGCGACGCAGCCTGCGATGCCCTTGCGATAGGCCTCCAGCAGCTCCTTCATGACCTTTCCATAGCGTTTCCAGACCTCGGCGGCTCCGAGCTGCTTCTCCAGGCGCTGCAGGGTCCAGAAGAACCACAGCGGGGCGTCGGCCGCGTCGGCCGCCGAAGCCGAGCCGGAGAACATGCCGTCGCGCATCTCCCGCACCTGGGTGTCGAGCACGTCGATGCAGTCCTCCTTGTGGTCCTGTTCGAGGGTGATGCCGGGGAGTGCGACGAAGGTCTGGCGGCCCGAGACGCCGTGCCAGGGATATCCGGAGATCACCTCGGTGCGGTTGCCCGGGCGGCGGATCACGAACTGGCGGGCGGAGTGCTCGAGACAGCTCAAAAAGTCGATCTTGTGCGTGCGGCGGGCGATCGAGGCGGCGAAGACCTCCTCGATGGTCTTCGTCGAGCCCATCTCGTCGAGCGAGGCGGAGAAGATGATGCTTTCACCCTTCTTGAGTTCCGTCTCGAAGTAACCCGTGGTCATCAGGTCCTCATGTCCTTCGTATCCGCGGGCGATATCCTGGAGATATTCGAAGTTGTAGTACCAGTCGGGTGCCGGGATAAACTCCGTGCCGGGCTTGCTCGTCTGCAGGTAGAGCCACGGGAAGGAGTCGTAGAGACGGCACTTCACGCCGTTCACGGCCGGGTAGGAGTGCCCGTCGGCCTCCATGTTGGCATGCGTCAGGGCGTGCTTGTCGCGGAAGGCGAGGTAGGGACGCAGGCGCAGCCGGGTCTCCGAGTGGGCGTCGAGCAGCGTGTAACGGATCATCAGCTGGGTCCGTTTGTGGATCCAGAGCATCTCCTTGCGGAGGATCACGCCGCCGACGCGGTAGGTGATCGACGGGGTGGGCGTGTATTCGAAGTCGGTGATGTACTTGTGCCCGCGCGGCTCGTACACACCCGGGAAGCGGTGCAGGGCCAGGTTGAACGACTGGTCGTGCTGGATGACGGTTTCATCGAGCGACGAGAGCAATACATAGGTCTTGTCGCTGTCGTCGATCGGGGCGACCATCAGTCCGTGGTATCTGCGCGTGTTGCAGCAGACGATGGTAGTGCTCATGTATCCGCCCATGCGGTCCGTCGAGAGCATCTCCCGCTGGAGCGAATACTCCAGGTTCCCCAATTCGCTTTTGTCGAAGGTAAGTGCTGACATATGTTATAAAATACGTTTCGTCTTATAAAGTTATTCAATTTTTCCAAAACCGGCAACCGAATCGCCGAAATTTTTGTTTTTTTTCGGCGCCGTGCGGAGGATCAGGCCCACTTGACGAGGGCGAAATCCATGCGGTGCGGCAGGTTCGGGTTGCTCGGGTAGACGCGCAGCGCCACGTCGTAGGTACCGGTCTCCTCGGGGGTGTAGTCGAGCGAGTAGGTAACCAGACGTCCTTCGACATGCGTCTTTTCGAGCTGGATCGTGCGGGTAACGTTGATCGTCTCGCCGCCGACGATCTGCTGGGCCATGACCATCTCGACACCGATGTCCTCGGGCCGCAGGTTGGCGATATCGACCGTTACGGAGAAGTGGTACTTCTCACCGACGCAGACGGCCTTCTTGTCGATCATCACCCGTTCGACATCCACGACGCGGACGTTGTCCCATGCGGCGGAAACCTTGCGTTTCCAGGCCGCAATGCCGCGAGCGAGGCGGTAGGCGTCGGCGCAGAGTTCGCGTTTGCGGGCCGCGAGCTTGTTGTAGAAGCGGTTTTCGTAGTCGATGAGCATGCGGTTGGTCGTGAAGTTCGAGGCGATGTCGGCCACGCACTTCTTGATCGAGGCGACCCACTCGTGCGGGATGCCCTGCACGTCGCGCTTGTAGTAGAGCGGTGCGATCTGCTCCTCGATGGTGTTGTAGATCATCTCGGCGTCGAGTTCGTCCTGGTAGCGCTGGTCGGAGAAGGTTCGCTCCATGGGCAGCATCCATCCGGCTCCCTCCTTGTAGCCCTCGACCCACCAGCCGTCGAGCACGGAGAACTGCATGACGCCGTTCATCACGCACTTTTCGCCCGACGTACCCGAGGCCTCGAGCGGACGCGTCGGCGTGTTGAGCCATACGTCCACGCCCTGGACCATGCGGCGGGCGAGTTCCATGTCGTAGTTCTGCAGGAAGATGATCTTGCCGACGAACTGCGGCATGGCGGCCACCTCGACGATCCGCTTGATGAGGTCCTGGCCCGGCTTGTCGTTCGGGTGGGCCTTTCCGGCGAAGACGAACTGTACGGGGCGCTCCTTGTTGTTCACGATCTCCGACAGGCGGTCGAGGTTCGTGAAGAGCAGGTAGGCGCGCTTGTAGGTGGCGAAGCGGCGCGCGAAGCCGATGGTCAGCACCTCGGGCTTGATGCCCTCGATGGTCTGCAGCATCTGGCGCGGCGATTCGAGCCGCACCTGGTTCGGGTCGCTGTAGCGTTTGCGGATGTGGCGGATGAGCTTGTCCTTGAGCTTCATTCGCTCACCCCAGAGTTCGGCGTCGGGGATGTTGTTCACCTTCTGCCAGGCCGGGATGTCGTAGACGTGTCCCTCGAATCCGTCGGCGAAGTAGCGGGCGTAGAGGCGGCGCAGCGACGTGGCGATCCAGGTCGGGAAGTGCACGCCGTTGGTAACGTAGCCGATGTGGAGCTCGTTCTTGAAGTAGCCGGGCCACATGTTGCCCAGGATGTCCTTCGAAACCTCGCCGTGGAGCCACGATACGCCGTTCACCTCCTGCGAGAGGTTGCAGGCCAGCACCGACATCGAGAATTTCTCGTTCGGGTCGTTGGGGTTCGTCTTGCCCAGGTTGATGTACTGCTCCCAGGTGATGCCCAGCACGTCGGGATAGTGCGACATGTACTGGCGGATCATCGATTCGGGGAAGGCGTCGTGTCCGGCGGGAACCGGCGTATGGGTCGTGAAGAGCGACGAGGAGCGCACGACTTCCAGCGCCTCGGAGAAGGAGAGGCGGCGGTGGTTGATCATCTCGCGGATGCGCTCGATGCCGATGAAGGCGGCGTGTCCCTCGTTGCAGTGGTAGACGTCGTGCTTGATGCCCAGTTTGCGCAGGGCGCGGATACCGCCGATGCCGAGCAGGATCTCCTGCTTGAGACGGTTCTCCCAGTCGCCTCCGTAGAGGTAGTAGGTGATCTGGCGGTCCTCCTCGAGGTTGGCCTCGAAGTCGGCGTCGAGCAGGTAGAGGTCCGTACGGCCGACCTGGCACTTCCAGATGCGGGCCGAGAGCGTACGTCCCGGGAAGGCGATGGTTACGGTCTCCCAGCCGCCGTCGGCGTCGCGCACCGGCGTGATGGGGAGCTTGTAGAAGTTCTGGGCCTCATAGGTGGCCTCCTGGGCGCCCTGGGCCGAGAGACGCTGCGTGAAGTATCCGTAGCGGTAGAGCAGGCCCACGGCGGCCATCGGGACGTTCTTGTCCGAGGCCTCCTTGAGGTAGTCGCCGGCCAGGATGCCCAGACCGCCCGAGTAGATTTTCAGCGACGAGTGCAGGCCGTACTCCATCGAGAAGTAGGAGATCGTCGTGGTCTTCGGATCGGGCTTCTCGTTCATGTAGTCGCGGAACTGCGTATGTACGGCATCGAGCTGTGCGAGGAAGTTCGCGTCGTGCTCGAGGGCCTTGAGGCGCTCGACGCTCAACCGGTCGAGGAAGACGATCGGGTTGCGCTCCGAGGCGGCCCACAGTGCGGGGTCGATGCCTTCGAAGAGGTCGCGAGCCCCGGGATTCCAGCACCACCAGAGGTTGCGCGAGAGCTCCTCGAG